>JAHFDQ010000252.1 GCA_023248915.1 Archangiaceae bacterium
TGCGAGTGGGACGGTGACGTCGATTCTCCCGTCCAACGGTGGCTCGAAGCGAAGCGCGGACACCACCGAGAGGACACAGCCCTCGAAGGCGACGTTGCCGACCCCCGCATCGCCTACCGAAACGTGCGTCACCTGGCCCTCGACGCCGTCGTCCGTGTCAATCGTGTATCGAACCTCGAAGCGCCCGCCGAGCTTGGGCTGGACTTTCAGCCATTCCTCGTAGCACTGATCGATCTCCGGCAGGGCCGACCGCATCGCCTGGTCGATTCCTTCTCGGTCGAACCGATGGCGGGCCCCACCGTCGAGGGTGCAGTTTGGCGGCGCACTTGGAAGCTCCGGGCCAGCTACAAGGCCCGGGCTTGGAGTGACGCGCCCTTCCGTGACGAGAAGCTTCGGTTCGTCGGCCCGATGACGACTCGGCGGCTTCACCGTGCGCTGGGCTTCAATGTTCGACGCGGTCGGCGCACCACCGCCTGCGCCGCGGTCGCTCGTGTCAGCAACCGCCTCGACCGTCGGCCGCTCGGCGAGCGAAAAGTGCCGCCCCATCCACACTGCGACGGCGAGCAACGAAAGTGCCGCGGCCGGTACAATCCATCTTCGAATCTGACGGGGACGCAAGCGCCATTCCTTACGCGACGCTCACCTCGCAAGGCAAGGCAAGGCGGTGCCTGGCACGGGCAGGTCGGCGAGCTCATTGATCGCCGTGGTCGTCACAGGCGCCCGGCTTCAAGCTCGCGAGACAGTCGAAGAAAGTCCATGACCTCGATTCCACCGTCGAGGGTCAACCTGGGGGTCGTCGGGTAGACCAGAATCCTCCGCTCCAGCCCGGGCAACGCCGCCACGGCGTCGAGGCCTGCCCGGTCCGCGGGGCGCGGCCGCGCGGAGGACTTCGCCTCGAGCGCGACGAAGCGCTTCCCCCGACGCAGCAGGAAGTCGACCTCGAAGCCGGGCCCTTCGGTGGGCGCCCAATAGGCCCACTCGTCGAAAAGGCCCCGGTAGTCATTCCACGACCGAAGCAACTCGGCCACCAGGCCCTCGAACAGCGGGCCCCGCTCCTCGGGGGCCACGGGCCCGAGGTGTTGTTTGGCCGCGCGGACGAGGCCGGGGTCGACCCAGTACAGTTTGGGGTGCCGCCGTTCTCTCACCCGAAGTCTCGCTTCGAACGCCGGCAGCCGGAAGGCGAGGAGCGTGTCCTCGAGGACGTCGAGGTAGTCGTTCACGGTCGTGCGGGCGACCCCGGCGTCTCGGGCCAGCGCAGAGACATTGACGCCCTGACCGTGCATGAGAGCGGCGATGGGAAGGAAGCGAGCGAACCCAGCCAAGCTGCGCGCGAGGGCCTCGGCCTGAATCTCCTCTTTCAGGTAGCTGAGGACGTAGGCCCGCAGCGTCTCTTCGGGTTGGGGCGACGAGACCACCACGGGGAGGGTGCCAATCTCTAGCGCGGTCTCGAGCCGGAAGCGTCCCTCCATCTCCGACGGAACGAAGCCGTGCATCGTCTTGCGCAGCGCGCGCCCGGCCAGAAGGTTCACGCCAGCGTGCTTGAGCTTCCGCGCACTCGAGCCCGAGAGGACGAAGCGCAAGCCACGCTCCTCGATGGCCCGGTGGACTTCGTTGAGCAGCGAGGGCAGTCGCTGGAACTCGTCGACGCAGACCCAACTGCGAGGCGCGAGGCTCCGAAGGCGTTCAAAGAAGCGCCCCGGAGTCGTCAAGAGCTCATGGAACAGAGCCTCGTCCAGCAGGTCGAATCGGGTCGCGCGCGCGAAGTGGCGGCGCATCCAGGTGCTCTTGCCGCTCCCGCGTGGCCCGAAGAGGAAGAAGCTCTGGCGAGGTGGTTGGAGCGCCCGGGGCAACGGCTGGTTGATGACCATGGCGTCAATTATCGTCGAAAAGTGACGGCGATGGCTACTGGCTACCTGGGCTTGATCCAGTTTGGTGGACACCTTCCTTGCAGTCCCCGGCCGGACGGTAGCGCGCTGCGCGGAATCGGCTAGGCTCCGGGGCCTTCCAGTTCAGGCGGGGGAATCGACTTGTCGGACCATCGGTGGGTCTCGCTGCGGGTGTCGCTGGCGCTCGGTTTCGCCGTGGCGCTCCAAATCGACCGCGGCGGGTTGCCGGCGGCGGTGGAGCGCGTCCTGCAAAACCAGCTCCTGTTTCCGGTGGTGGCGGGTCCCGTTCCCTGCGTGCTGGACGCGGCGAGCGGGGATTTCACCTTCGAGGTGTCGGCGGCGGGCGCCTATGAAGCGCGTCTCGGAAAGAGCTCGGGCTCGGTCCGGGTGAAGCGGCGCGACGCCGCCGGCGGGCTCTCCTTGCGGCCCGTGGCCGGTCCGGTGGCGGGCGCCGACGGCCACGCACGGAACGGCGCGGTCGTCTACCCCGCTCGTGGCCAAGACGCGGCGGTCGTCCTCACTCCCCGGCCGAACGGAGTGAAGGAAGACATCGTGCTCACCCGCCCCCTGGGCGACGCGCTGGCGTTCGAGTGGGACCTCCTGCTCGACCCGGGCCTCACCGCCCGGTTGGACGATCGCGGCAACGTGAACGTGCTCGGCGCGGCGGAACAGAGCCGGCCGCTGTACCGGATTCCGGCGCCGGTGGTGCGCGACGCCTCGGGCCGCGAGGTGGCCGGCATCGCGGCGTTCGAGCTGCGCGGCGCCCGGCTGCGCCTCGCTGCCACGTCCCTGGCGAGCCTGAGCTACCCCATCAGCATCGACCCGACGGTCCTGGTGACGCTGACGGCCGATTTCGCGCTGGGGGGCAACAACGAAGGCGGCGTGGAGATTGTGGGCGACCAGGTCTTGCGGGCGAAGGCGGCGAGGGGCGTCGGCGCCTGGGCGGCCACCACCGCCTTCCCCACCGCTCGCGGCTACCACGCCAGCGTGGCCTACAACGGCTACCTCTATGTCTTGGGCGGCTCGAACGGCACCAACCGCAACGACGTGCAGGTGGCGCCCATCAACCCAGTCGGCACGGTGGGGGCTTGGGTCGCCACCGCCCCCTTCGCCACGCCGCGCCAGGGGCACACCGCCGTGGCGTACAACGGCTACCTCTACGTGGCCGGCGGCTCGGACGGCGTCTCCAATCTCGGCGACGTCCAGGTGGCGCCCATTCACCCCGACGGCACCGTGGGCCCCTGGGCTAGCACCACTGGCCTGCCCAGCGCGCGCGCGGACCACGCCTGTGTGGCGCACGACGGCCACCTCTACGTCATCGGGGGCAACGGACCGGGCCCCCTCGATGAAGTACAGGTGGCGCCGCTCCACGCGGACGGAACGGTGGGCACGTGGACCGCCACTGTCGCCCTGCCGGGCGCGCGCTACGGCCACTCCGCCTCGGCCTACGGCGGCCACCTCTACGTCGTCGCGGGCCGCGACGCCGGGTACCGGGCCGACGTGCAGGTGGCCCGCCTCAACGCCGACGGCACCGTGGCGGCCTGGACGGCCGGCCCGTCCCTGCCCTCCGCACGCTTCCGGCACGCCGCCGCGGCCCACGACGGCTACCTCTACGTGACCGGGGGCAGCAACGGCGGCTACCTGAGTGACGTTCAGGTGGCGCCCATCCGCGCCAGCGGCGAGCTCTCGACGTGGGCCACCAGTACGGCCTTCCCCGCGGCGCGCGCCGGCCACTCCGGCGTGGCCTACGGCGGCAACCTCTACATCCTCGGCGGAGACGGCGGCTCGTTCCGCAACGACGTGCAGGTGGCGCCGATGAACCAGAACGGAAATGTGGGGGCGTGGACCGCGGCGACCGCCTTCCCCACCGCGCGCCACGAGCACACCAGCGTCGCCTACAACGGCTTCGTCTACGTCATCGGGGGCTACACCGGTTCGACGCTCTTGGACGACGTCCAGGTGGCGCCGATGAACCCCGACGGAACCGTCGGTCCGTGGGCTGCAACCACCGTCTTCCCCACGGCGCGGCGCGCGCACGCGAGCGCGGCCTACAACGGGTACCTGTACGTCGTGGGGGGCATCGGGGGCGCAGACCTCAACGACGTGCAGTTCGCGCCCATCAACGGCGATGGGACGTTGGGCGCCTGGGCCTCGACCGCCCCCTTCCCCACTCCTCGCTACACCCACTCGTGCGTGGCCTACAACGGCCACCTCTACGTCATCGGCGGGAGCAACGGCGCCACCCTGGGCGACGTGCAGGTGGCGACCATCAACGCCGGCGGGACGGTGGGGCCGTGGACCGCGACGAGCTCGCTCCCGCTTGCGCGCTACTACCACGCCAGCGTCGCCTACGACGGCCACCTCTACGTCATCGGCGGCTGGGACAACGGTTCGGCCTACCTCGGGGACGTGCGGGTGGCGACCCTCAACGCCGACGGGACGCTGGGGGCCTTCGGCGCCACCACCCCTCTCCCTGCCGGGCGGAGGGCGCACGCCGCGGTCGCCAGCGAGGGCCACCTCTATGTCATCGGAGGCGAGGACGGCTCGAACCTCGGCGATGTGCTGGTGGCGCCCATCTACGCCAACGGCACGGTGGGGGCCTGGAACGCCACCACCGCGCTCGCCACCGCGCGCTTCTCTCACGCCGCCGTGGCCGCGGACGGGCGCCTCTACGTCACTGGCGGCTGGGGCGGCAGCTCGTTCGCCGACGTGCAGGTTGCGCCCCTCCTCTCAAGCGGCACGGTGGGAGCCTGGGGCGCCACCACGCCCTTGCCAGCCTTCCGCGTCGGCCTCACCAGCGTGGCGTACAACGGCCACCTCTACGTGCTGGGGGGCACCGACCCGGCGCCCATGAACTCCGTGGTGGAAGCCCCCCTCAACCCCGACGGCTCGGTGGGGGCGTGGGCCACCACCACCGCCTACGCCACCGGGCGCTACTACCACTGCAGCGCGGCCAACGACGGCTACCTCTACGTCCTCGGGGGCAACGACGGCACCTACCTCGACGACGTGCAGGTCGCGCCCATCAACCCCGACGGCCAGCTGGGAAGCTGGGCGCCCACCACCAGCCTTCCCTTCGCCCGCGACCTGGTTACCTGCGCAGCCTACGAAGGCTACCTTTACGTCCTCGGAGGCTGGACGGGCGCCGTCGGCCTCGACGAGGTGCTGGTCGCGCCCATCGGCCCCGGCGGCCAGCTCGGAGCGTGGGCGCCCACCACCGCCCTTCCCTTCGCGCGCTCGCTCCATGCCAGCGTGGCCTACAACGGCCACCTCTACACCGTCGGGGGCAATGTCGGGACATTCCTCGCCGACGTCGTGGTGGCGCCCATCAACCCGGGAGGAGGGCTGGGCGCCTGGTCCGCCGCCCCCTCGCTGCCCGCAGGCCGTTCGCAGGCGACGGTCGCCGCTTCCGACGGCTACCTCTACGTCCTCGGAGGCTGGCTGGGCGGCACCACGCTGCTCAACGACGTGCTGGTGGCGCCCCTCGACGCCGACGGCACGGTCGGGGCGTGGTCCAAGTCCACCTCCACCTTCGTCGATGCGCGCCGGGCCCATGCGAGCGCCGTCCACAACGGCTACCTCTATGTCGTCGGGGGAACGAACGGCACGGTGACGCTCGCCGACGTGCAGGTCGCCCCGCTTCGAACCCCTGGCAGCCGGGGCGTCTACTCTCGGCTGTTCGACCTGGGTTCCACCGTCACCTCGGTGGACTCGGTCACTGTCAACGGCTCGCTCGCCCACCACGGCACAGTGTCCCTCTCGTACCAAGTGGCGCCGGCGAGCGGCGTTCTCGGCCCTGCCGTCGACAAGGGCGTCGTTCCGCTGGGCGCGGCGGTCACCCTGGGTGACAGCTTTGCGCGCTACGTCTTTCTCCGCCTCGTGCTCGACGACACGAACTCGGCGGCAATCAACCCCGACGCCGCCAACGAGCGCGACGTCACGGACCTCACCCTCGCCTACAGCGGCCCCCTGCCGGCAACGAAGGTGGGTTTCCTGGCTCAGCCGTCCAGTGCCGTCGCCGGAACCGCGCTCTCGCCCTCCGTCCAGGTGGCGGTGCAGGACGCGCTGGGCAACACCATGACGAGCTCGTCGGCCAGCGTGACGTTGGCGATTGGCACCAACCCGGGCGGAGGGACGCTGGGCGGAACCGTCACGGCCAGCGCCGTCAACGGAATCGCCACCTTCTCCAACCTCTCCATCGACAAGGCCGGTGCGGGCTACACCCTGACGGCCGCCTCCGCCGGTTTGACCGGCGCCACCAGCAACGCCTTCAGCATCGCCGGCGGCGCAGCCAGCAAGTTGGCCTTCACCACCCAACCCTCCAACGCCACCGCCGGCAGCGGAATTGCCCCCGCCATCGCGGTGACGGTACAGGACGCCCTCGGCAACCCGGTTACGTCCTCCTCCGCCAGCATCACGGTCGCAGTTGGGGCCAACCCCGGCGGCGGAGCGCTGTCCGGCACGAATCCGGTCAGCGCCTCTTCCGGCGTTGCCACGTTCAGCAACCTCTCCCTGGACAAGACGGGAATTGGCTACACCCTCACCGCCTCGGCGGGCGGCCTCACCAGCGCCACCAGCGTCGCCTTCGACATCGTGCCCGGGGCCGCCAGCAAGCTGGCCTTCACTGTGGCCCCCGGCAACTCCACCGCCGGCGCCAGCATGGCCCCAAGCGTCGTGGTGACGGTGCAGGACGCGCTGGGCAACACGGTGACTTCTTCCACCGCCATTGTCTCCGTCGCCATTGCCGCCAACCCGGGCAGCGGCACGCTTTCCGGCACCACTCCGGTGAGCGCGGTCGCGGGCGTCGCCACCTTCAACAACCTCTCCATCGACAAGACGGGCGCCGGCTACACCCTCACCGTCTCCTCCGGCGGCCTGATCGGCGCCACCTCCGGCGCTTTCAACATCGTCCCCGGTACCGCCAGCAAGCTGGCCTTCACCACCCAGCCGGCCACCACCACTGCCGGCGCCGCCCTAACTCCGGCGGTGACTGTCGAGGACGCTCTCGGCAACTCGGTGACCTCTTCTTCCGCCTCCATCGCCATTTCCATCGGCGCCAACCCGGGCGGAGGAGCGCTGTCCGGCACCAGCCCGAAGAACGCCGCGTCGGGAGTCGCCTCCTTCGCCAACCTCTCCATCGACAAGGTGGGCACCGGCTATACCCTCGTGGCTTCCTCCGCCGGCCTCGCTTCCGCCGCCTCCAGCGCCTTCGACATCAACCCCGGAGTGGCGACTCGACTGGCCTTCACCGTGCAGCCCCTGGGCGCCTCCGCCGGCGGCGCCATCACCCCGACGATTGAGGTCGAAGACGCCTTCGGCAACCCGGTGCCCACGGCGACGCCCACCATTACGGTGGCCATCGGCGCCAACCCCGGGGGAGGAGTGCTGTCCGGCACCAACCCCAAGGCGGCGGTCGCCGGGGCGGCGTCCTTCGCCGACCTGTCCATAGACAAGGCGGGAACCGGCTACACGCTGACGGCCTCCGCTGGCGGCTTCACCGGGGCCACCAGTGGCGCCTTCACCATTTCCGCCGCCGCCGCGGCGAAGCTGAGCTTCACGGCGGCGCCGTCCGCCACTGTCGCGGGGAGCAGCCTGGCCCCTTCCACGGTGGTCGAGGTGCAGGACGCATTCGGCAACACGGTTGCCTCTTCCTCGGCCAGCATTGCCCTGGCCATCGGCGCCAATCCAGGGGGAGGCACGCTCTCCGGCACCAACCCGAAGAGCGCGGTTTCGGGGGTTGCCACCTTCGGCAACCTGTCCATCGACAAGACGGGGGTGGGTTACACGCTGGTGGCTTCCTCGGCGGGCCTCACCGCCGCCACCTCGGCCACCTTCGACATCACCGTGGGGACGGCGGCCCGACTGGCCTTCCTGGTGCAGCCGAGCAGCTCCTCGGCGGGGGCTCCCATTGCCCCGGCTGTGCAGGTGGCGGTGCAGGACGCCCTGGGCAACACCGACACCGCGTCCTCGGCGACCGTCACCCTGGCCCTCGGCGCCAACCCGGGGGGAAGCGTGTTGAGCGGCGCCGCGGCGGTGGCTGCCACCGCGGGTGTCGCCAGCTTCGGCAACCTGTCCCTCGACAAGGCGGGAGTCGGCTACACCCTGGTGGCCTCTTCGGCGGGCCTGGCGGGCTCCACGAGTGTCGCCTTCGACGCCACCACCGGGGTGGCGACGAAGCTGGCGTTCACGGTGCAGCCTTCCTCGTCGGTGGCGGGGGTGGCGCTTGCCCCGGCGGTGCTGGTGGAAGTGCAGGACGGCCTCGGCAACCCCATTCCTTCATCCACCGCCAGCATTGCCCTGGCGTTTGGCGCTAACCCGGGCGGTGGCGCGCTGTCGGGCGGCGGGGCGGTGGCGGCTTCGGGCGGAGTGGCTTCGTTTGCCGGCCTCTCAGTCGACAAGGTGGGAACGGGCTACACCCTCACCGCCTCCTCTGCGGGCCTGGCCGGGGCCACTTCTCTGTCCTTCGACATTTCGGTGGCGGCGCCGGCGAAGCTGGCTTTCACGGTGCAGCCGGCCTCCGCCAGCGCCGGGGCGGCACTCACTCCTTCTGTGGAGGTGAGGGACGCCTTCGACAACCCCGTCACGTCTTCGACGGCGAGTATCGCG
>JAHFDQ010000678.1 GCA_023248915.1 Archangiaceae bacterium
AGCGAGTTGATGAACGCGTCGACCTGGGCGGCGTCGACCGCGCCACGCGCTTCCTTCACTGCAGCCTTCTTCTGGGTGCGCGACTTGCGCAGGAGAAACTCCTCGACCTTGAGCCCGCTCTGGAGCGCGCCGAACGCGTCGGCCAGGTCGAGCCCGGCGTGCTGGTTCATCAGCTCGTAGGCCTGGTCGAAGCGCTTGGCCTCTTCGGCGTGCAGCTTCTTCCAGATGCGGGCCTTCATCTTGCCTTCGAGGTCCCCCTTCGCGATGCGCGCGGGGACGCGCTCTTTTCGGGCCAGCGCGTTCACCGCGTCGGGGGTGGGTGGAGGCCGGGGAGGCCCCGAGCGGAAGCGCGGGCGCGAACCGGCCCCCGGCGGCGGCGGCCCGCGGTTTGCCGGACGGGGTGCGCTCGACGGCGGGCCCGGTCGAGGCGCGCTGGGCGACGCCCCTGGCCTTGGACCTACTGGGCGAGGTACCGGCGAAGCGGTGGGCCTGGGCGCCGGCACGTCGCCAGCGGCTCGAGGCGAGGTCGGACGCGGCACCACGGGCGCAGCCGCCGAAGCCCCTCCCGCGGGAGCCGGCTTCCGGATGACCTCCACCTTCGGAGGCTCGCGCTTGCCTCTGCGGTCGTTCACGTGGGCCCGATCATTTCTTCAAGATCTCGGTCAAGTCCACCTTCCAGCGCCCGCCCTCGTCCACGAGGCGCTGCTCGCGGGTCTCGTCGCCCGCGGTGACGGCCACCGTGGCGACGGCGCCTTCGAGTTTCAAGCGCTTCACCCGGGTCACCAGCCGGGGCCGGGAACCGACCGCGAAGGTGAGCAGGACCGGGTCGTCTCTCACCGAACCCTGCGACGCGGCGGCGATCTCCTTCGAGCGGGCTTCGATTTCCTTGCGGGTGGCCTCGGACAGCCCTTCGTAGGCGACCTTGGCGTCGCCCTTCAGGACCGCCTGCGCGAAGGTCGTGTACGCCGCTTCCGGGGTGTCCCACCGGGCGCCCTTGCACCCGAGAACGGGCAGCAACGCCACCAGCCAGCAGACGCCCCTCCACGTGCGCATGCGCCTTTCTTAGACCCAAAGCCGGCGCGCCGGAAGGGGCGGGCGGCAGAGGCTCACTCTTCGTGCTGCCTGACGCGGTTCCGGCCGGCCTCTTTTGCCGCGTAGAGGCAGTCGTCGGCCGCCCGAAGCAGCGCCTCGGCCGTGTCGATGCTCGGAACGGGGAAGGTGGCCACCCCGAGCGAGGCGGTGCAGCCCACCTTCGTCTTCTCACCGTCCGCCGAGACGTAAGGCAGGCGCAGCGCCTCGATGCCTTCGCGCACGCGCTCGGCGACCCGCAAGGCGTCGACCGGGCCGGTCTCGGGCAACAGGCCGATCAGCTCTTCGCCGCCGTAGCGGGCCAGCAGGTCGACGTCGCGCAGGGTGCGGGTGGCGACCGCCGACACCTCTTGCAGCACCTTGTCTCCGAAGGGGTGGCCGTAGGTGTCGTTCACCCGCTTGAAGTGGTCGATGTCGAGCATCAGGCAGCTCAGCGGAGCCCGGTACCGGCTGGACCGGGCGAACTCGACCGCGAAGCGTTCCTCGAAGAAGCGGCGGTTGCACAGGCCGGTCAGGGCGTCGGTGCGCGAGAGCGCGAGCAACTCTTCCCGGCGCTTGTCGAGCTCTTTGTTGGCGCGGTCAAGCTCGCGGTTCTTCGCCACCAGCGCGTCCTGCAGCGCCTTAAGGCGCAACATCGACTTCACCCGCGCCGACAGCTCGGGCATCTCGAACGGCTTGACCAGGTAGTCGTCGGCGCCCAGCTCGAGCCCTTCGATCTTCCCCGAGCCCTGGCGCGCGGTCATCAGTATCACCGGCACGAAGCCGAAGCCGCCCTCGCCCTGGTTCGCCTTGACGATGCGGCAGACCTCGACGCCGCCCAGGCCCGGCATCTCGACGTCCATCACGATCAGGTCGGGGCGGTGGGCGCGCAGCGCCGAGAGCGCCTCCGAGCCGTCACGCGCCTCGACGAACTCGTAGCCGAAGGGCGACAGCCCCTTCTTCACCAATTCGCGGTTGCCCGGGTCGTCGTCGACCACCAGCACCTTCTTGCCGGCCAGCCCCGACGCGTCGCCCCCGCCGCGCCGCGCGACCTCCAGAGTCTTGGAGCGGCGGGCCGGGGGGCTCATGGAGAATCGAGGCTACCACGGGGCCGGCTCGTCACAGGTCGAAGGCGCCCTTCTGCCGCGCCAGGCGGACGCTCGAACCGACTTCGGGCGGGTCGAGCGGCACCACCCGGCCGTCCTTCCACTGAACGAATTGCCACGCCTCGGCGCCCTCGTCGAGGTCGAGGCGAAGGCGGCGGACGTGGTAGCCGTCGGAGTCGATGACGGTCACCCAGGCGTGCCAGAGGCGCACCCGGTCGCCCGGGTCGAGGCGGTTCTGGCCGCCGCGCACCATCTGCTCGTAGACGCTCTCGAAGAGCGCGCCGTCCACCACCTCGACCTCGAACGACCGGTCGGACAGCCGCGTCAGGCGGTGGTCGCGCGGCGCGAAGGACAGCACGTTCCAGCTCTCGGGCAGCGGCAGCTTCTCTCGCATCCGCACCAGGGGCAGGTAGAGCGTCTGGGCGAAGTCGGGCGCAGCTACCGCGATCAGCCGGCGCGACGCCTGCGGTGGCGTTAGCCCGGGCTCGAGGCCGGCCCGTTCGACCGAGCGCGCCATCTTCGAAAGCGTACCGGGACCGAGAAGCCAGCCGGAAAGCGGGAACAGCAGGTGCGCCGCGCCCAGCACCGCGAGGGGCAGCCTCGCGGACCACCGCGTCCGGTCGGCCCAGAGCGACTGAAGCAAGACCGCCACCACCGCCGCCCCGCCGAGCGACGGCAGCAACAGCAGCCG
>JAHFDQ010000679.1 GCA_023248915.1 Archangiaceae bacterium
GTCAATTGTTGCTTGAGCGCCTCGTCCATCATGGGCCTTTCGCGCCTCGTAGCCTACATGAGGCCTTCGGAAAAGAAGAATTCCCGGCCAATTTCTACGAGCCGCAACCGATGCGAGCCCCGCTCGTCGATGGGCTTCTCGGGGACTGAACCAGAGAGCTGGTAGTCCTCGGAAACCAGCACCTCGCCCCGCTCGGACCGGACGTACCAGGCCAGCGCGCGGTAGCGGCGGCCGACGACGGCGAGCACCCTTAGCACCTCGGGGTCGGCGACCCGGCCCGCGCCCTTCGGCGCGCCAGTCAGCGCGGCCAGCCTCACGGAGTCGCCCACTTCGAGCGCGTGGCGCCGGGACTCGAGCGCCGCGCAGATGGCGACCAGCCGCGGCGCCAGGCTGCCTTCCGGTTCGAACGAGAACCCGCTGGCGCGGAACTGGATTCGCTCGAGCCCCAGCGAGCTGACGGCCGTCTCGCCGAAGCGGCCGGTGAAGTCGAGGGTGCCCACCGCGAGGGCCGAGCCCGCGGCCGGGTCGGCGCTGACCGTGAATCGGTCGAAGTGGACCGCCGCGCCCACCAGCGGCTGATCGGCCCCGGCGATCTCCAGGCGCAGCCCTTCCAGCTCGGCCCGCTTCAGCAGCGTGATGACCTCGGCCTCGGGGCCGGCGGCGAGGCCGACGAGGCGGGTGGCGACCAGCCAGCCTCCGGCGCCGACCGCGGCCAGCGCGACGAAGAAGCCCAGCGCCCTCCGGGCGTCGGGGCTCACCCGCCGGCGCCCAGCAGCTTCCGGGCCTTTTCGGCCGCCTTGGTGCCGGGCAGCTTCTGCAAGATGGTGCGCAGCGTCTCTTCTGCGTGGGCGCCGTCGTTCAGCTTGAGGTAGGCGCCGTGCAAGCCGAGGTAGGCCTCTTCGTCGTAGCCGAGGCCGGGGTAGTCCTTCACCACGCGCGAGAGCCGCCCCACCACGGCCGACCAACGGTCTCGGTGGGCGTAGAACTCGGCGACGTACATCTCGTGCTCGGCCAGCCGGCGCCTGGCGTCGTCGACGATGTGCTTCGCTTCGTCCAGGTGAACCGACTTCGGGTACTGGCGAATGAAGTCGTTCATCGCCGCCAGCGCCGCGCGCACCTCGACCTGGTCCTTCTCGCGAGACGGGGGCAAGAGGAAGAAGTCCGACGGAATGTCCTTGTAGTGGGTGAGCGCCGCGCGGAAGGCCGCGTAGTCCACCTTCGGGTGGGTGGGGTGAAGCTTGAGGAAGCTCAGGTACCGGTCACGGGCCTCGGCGTACCGTTCGCGGTCGAAGTCGGTGTCGGCCAGCCGCAGCTCGGCTTCCTTGGCCGCCTCGAGGAACGGGTACTTGCTCTTGACGAACTCGAAGTACCGTTCGGCTTCGAGGAAGTTCTTCGAGGCCAGGGCGTCGTCACCGCGCTTCAGGTTGGTGTCAGCGTCCGAGGCGTAGTCGGGTTCGACCAGGTCGCCGCTGGTCAGCGTCTTGCAGCCCGACGCCGCCGCGCCCAGCGCCAGGCAGCACGCCAACAGCCATCGACCCGTGCGTTCCATGAGGGGCCGGCAAGCTAGTCGTCCTCGGGGAGCGTTTCCAGCGATGGATCGCCGACCAGTCGCTCGACGACGTCGTCGGAGAACCCCCGGGACTTGAGCAGCCGGGCCGCCCGCCCCTTCTGCTTCGCGGACCTGGGCGCCGAGAGGCCGCGCTTGTCGAGGAGCGCCTGGGCGGCCGCCCGGGCGTCGTAGGAGACGCTTTCCACCGCGCCGGTTACTGCCGCCTGCACCTGCGCCTCGGTGAGGCCGTGCGCCCGAAGCCTCGCCCCCACGCCCGCCGGCCCCAGCCGTCCTGACTGGAGCAACGACTGCGCTCGGTCGCTGGCGAACTTCCGGTCGTCCAGGTACCCCAGGTCGGCCAAACGGTCGAGGGCCGCGGCCACTTCGACAGCCGCGAAGCCCTTCCGGGCCAGGCGGGCGGCGAGCTCGCGCCGGCTGCGGGCGCGCGCCGACAACAGGCGGAGCGCCGCCTCATAGGCGCCGGGGGCTACGGCGCTAGAAGCGCTCGATCTTGAAGTCGTCGTCGCCACTCTTGGCGGGCGAGGCGGCGGGGCTGGCGGCCCGGGTGCCTCCGGCGGGGGTGTGGCCCTGCGGAGCCGCGGGCGCGGCGGCCGGAGCGCCCCGCTGGGCGAAGGCCTGGCTACCGGGCACCGGCTTGGCCTCGCCCTGCTTGGCGTCGAAGTCGTCCCACTTCGAGTCGGAGGTGGCGCTGATGCCCGAGAAGCGCAGGGCGAAGTCGTCGGGGTTGGTGGCCTGGCGGTGGGCCTCTTCGTACGAGACCAGGTTGTTCTTCACCAGCCACATCAGGGACTGGTCGAAGGTCTGCATGCCGTAGGTCTGGTGGCCCTGGGCGATGGCGTCGGCGATTTCCTTCGTCCGGTCCTTGTCTTCGATCATCTCCTTCACCCGGGCGGTGGCCTTGAGAATCTCGACCGCCGCCACGCGGCCCTTGCCGTCGGCGCGAGGCACTAGGCGCTGCGAGACGACCGCCTTCAGCACCGCGCCGAGCTGCAGGCGCACCTGCTTCTGCTGGTAGGGCGGGAAGGCCGAGATGATGCGGTTGATGGTCTCGGTGGCGTCGAGGGTGTGCAGCGTGGACATCACCAGGTGGCCGGTCTCGGCCGCGGTGAGCGCGGTCTCGATGGTCTCCAGGTCGCGCATTTCGCCGACCAGGATGACGTCGGGGTCTTGCCGGAGGGCCGACTTCAGGGCCTGCCCGAACGACGCGGTGTCGACGCCCACCTCGCGCTGGTTCACGATCGACCGCTTGTCGCGGATCAGGAACTCGATGGGGTCTTCAACCGTCATGA
>JAHFDQ010000680.1 GCA_023248915.1 Archangiaceae bacterium
CGGCAGCCCCTGCTCGGCCAGCGCGAAGTTCATCGCGTCGGCCAGGTCTCCCAGCGAATCGACCAGCGTCCCGTCGAGGTCGAACAGCACGGCGGCGAAAGGAAAGGTCATCGGGACGAGGCCAGGCGGATTCGGCGGCCGAAGGCTACTTCCTTCGCTACATTCCAGGGGACATGTGTGGCCGATATACCCTGAAGACTCCGGCGGGCGATCTCCAGGAAGAGCTCGCGCTCGACGACAAGCCCGAGCTTAAGCCCCGCTACAACATCGCCCCCAGCCAGGACGTCGCCATCGTCGTCTCGGGGCCGGGCCGCAAGCTCGAGTGGGCGAGGTGGGGGCTCATTCCCTTCTGGGCCAAGGACGAGAAGATTGGCTACAAGATGATCAACGCGCGGGCCGAGACGTTGGCCGAGAAGCCGGCCTACCGCGAGGCGGTCAAGCACCGCCGCTGCCTCATTCCCGCCGACGGCTTCTACGAGTGGCGAAAGACGACCGAAGGCAAGGTGCCGGTGCACATTCGCCGCCGGGGAGGCCGGGCATTCGCCTTCGCCGGGCTTTGGGAAACCTGGAAGCCGAAGGCGGGCGGCGACCCGGTGCGCTCGTGCACCATCGTCACCAGCGGTTCGAACGCCCTCATCGCCCCCTTCCACGACCGCATGCCGGTCATCGTGCCGCCGGCGCGGTACGCCCGCTGGCTCTCGGCAGAACCGCTGTCGCCCGACGAGCTCGCCGACTTGGCGCGCCCGTACCCCGCGGAAGAGCTCGAGGCCTACGACGTGTCGTCGCTGGTCAATTCGCCGAAGAACGACGCGCCCGACTGCGTGGCGCCGGTCGCCGCGGGTGGGTGAGAAAAGTTCCTGGCGGCGGTTGGGCCGGCCTGCTGAACTGAGGCCTCACCACTCCCGGGAAGGTACACGCATGAGGCCCGCCTCCAGAGTCCTTGGAATTCTCGCCGTCTCGCTGGTCGCCGCCTCGTGCGGGCCCCTGAACGTCTCGGGCTTCAAGGACGACCTCCGCTTCGGCACCGGAATCGACTACTCGGCGATGAAGCTGACCGGCGAGTCCACTTCGTTCACCGTCGCCACCACGCCGACCGTCTCGTTCCGCATCGAGTCGGCGGCCAACTTCGACGGCCGCTTCGTGCGCCTATACCTGAACACCCTCGAGCAGAAGGACTTCGCGGCCTGCGCGAACAAGGACGCCCACATCTGCCTGTCCGCTTTCAACGTTTCGAACTCCGGCACCTACGAGGTCAAGGGCTACCTGGTGGACACCATCGTGGACATCGGCAAGGAGACGCTGGTCACTTCGGCCACGCTCACGCTGCACTGACCCGGTTCGTCACGGTGCCGGGCGGAGTTGAAGAATCGCCGACAAAGTGACACATTGGGTCACATGAAGTTGGTCAACGTCAGGGAGTTGCACGAGCACACGGGCGCTCTCGTCGAGCTTGCCGCCGAGGGCCACGTGGTCGTCGTGACCAAGCGCGGCACGCCGCTGGTCGAGCTTCGCCCTGCCACGGCGAAGGGGCGAGCCCGAACGCTCCCCGACCGTGCGACCCTGCTCGCCCGCTTCCCCCGGCTCCGGGGCGACAGTGGCCGCTTCCTTGAAGACGACCGGTCCTGAAGTTGTATCTGGACACTGCCTATATCGCGAAGTGCTACCTCAACGAGCCTGACGCCGAGAGGGTACGCGCGCTCGTTCGCGATCAGCCGGGGCTCACCTCGTCGGCATGGTGTCGCCCGGAGATGACCTGCGTGTTTCTTCGCCACATCCGCGAGAGCGGTCTGACCCCGCGCGATGCTCGCACGCTCCATCGCCTGTTCGGGGACGATGTCCGGAACGGAATCTGGAATCTGGTCCCGGTTTCGACCGCAATCCTGGACGAGGTGGACGACCGCCTGACGCGTCTACGGAGGCGCGACCTCTTCCTGCGGGCCGGGGACGCCGTTCACCTGGTCTCGGCCCGGCACGCCGGCCTCAAGACCATCTGGACCAGCGATCGCCACCTGCTCGCTGCGGCGCGGCGCTTTGGGCTGCGCGGCCGGTCTGTCTCGGTGCATTGACCTGACCCGCGGTGCCTTGCACGGCTTCGGGGCCCGGTTCGCTACGGCCGTGGCGCCGCCGCCGCTTCCTTCGCCGCCCGCACCGCCGCCGCCTCGAGCCTCACCGCGTCGGACTCGTTCAGCGTCATCAGGAAGTCCGACAGCATCCGAATCTGCTTTGCCGGCGAGCCCCCAAAGGCCTTCGGGTACATGACGGCGGCCGGGTCGTCGGTGTTGAAGAAGGCCGGCATGCGGGTGCCCTGCTGCAGCGCCTGGGGGTTCTGGACGAAGGCCGTCACCCACTCGGGCCGCAAGCGGGTTCGGGCGAGCAGGAAGTTGGGGGCCAGCGTGGCGCGGTCCGCCTCGGAAGCGGGCTGCCCCACCGGGTGGCAAGTCATACACTTGAGCTGCTGGAAGAGCCCCTCCACCTCGGCGCGCTCGGCCCCGGCCGGCGCCGGCACCGCCGCCGACGCGTAGGGGTACGCGACGGCATCGCGCGCCGCCAGCGAGCGGACTATCGCGGCCACCTGCGAGTCTGCCAGCGGGTAGGTCGGCATGCGCGCCTGCAGCCACGGGCGCAGCGGCTGGCTCGGGTCCTTCAGGAACTTGAAGAGCCAGTCGGGTTGCGCCCGCGAGCCCTCGGACTGCAAGGACGGAGGCGCCAGCTTGGCGACGTCTTCCGCGCGGTACACGTCGCGCACCATTCCCCCTTCCCCGCCGATGAGGTGGCAGGCGCGGCACGAGAAGAGGTCCAGCACCTGCTCGCCGCGCGCGACGGCCGCCACCGTCGACTCGGGGCCCACCCGGTACGAC
>JAHFDQ010000681.1 GCA_023248915.1 Archangiaceae bacterium
AGGTCGACCTGTCGGCCCTCGACAACATGCGCTACCTGCTCGCCGAGCTGAGGGCGAAGGACGTCGGCGGGTTCAGCCTGACCAAGCCGGTCACGGTCCAGGAACTGAAGAACTTCATCTGGATTTTCAGCAAAGAACAGACCGCCGCGGCCGAAGAGAACGGCATCGGCGACCGCAAGCTGTTGTCGATGAAGGTGGCGAAATTCTCGAAGCTGAAAGAGAAGCTCTCGAAGGAACCGGAAACCGACGCGAAGATCGACCGCAAGAAGTACGCGATGACGGTCTACGCGCGCGCCATCTTCTTCCTCACCAAGTACCTGCAGTCGGTTCGCGACGGCACGCCCTTGAAGACGACGCGGGCGCTGCGCATCGTCCAGGACTTCGTCGACATCTCCTACGACCAGAAGACCCACTTCCTGGGCCTGACCACCGTCAACCGCGAGTCGGACTACCTGGTGTTTCACCAGGTGAACGTCTGCATGATGTCCATCGTCTTCGGCTTCGAGCTGGGCCTGACCAAGGCGCAGCTTCGCGATCTCGGCTACATCGCCATGTTCCACGACGCGGGCATGGCCACCATTCCCGAGACGCTGGCGACCAAGCGCGGGGCCTTGTCTCCCGACGAGCGGGCGCTGATCGCCAAGGCGCCGCTGGTGTCGGTGCGCAACATCTTGCTGGAGAAGGGCATCACCCGCTCGACGCTGATTCGGGTGGTCACCACCTTCGAGCACAAGGCCGAGTTCGGCACCGCGGTGCGCGACGCCCACGGCAACATCCAGATGATCATCCCGAAGTCGAACCTGGGCGTGTACTCGAAGATCCTCGCGATCTGCGACGTGTACGACGCGCTCACCTCGAAGCGGCCGTTCCGCGACGCCTACGGCCCCGAGGTCGCGCTGATGCTGATGTGGACCGAGATGCGCAACAAGTTCGACCCTGACCTCCTGAAGGTCTTCATGAAGGTGATGGCGATTCAGCCGGTGAAGATCCTCTCGAAGCGGCAGCGGTCGCTGTCGCTGATGGGCGTCTAACCGCGCAGGGCGGCGAGCGCCGCGGCGAAGTCGGCCGGCAGCGGAGCCGCGACCGACACCCGCCGCCCGGTGCGCGGGTGCGGAAAGGCGAGCTCGGCCGCGTGCAGCGCCTGGCGCCCGAGCGCGGCGGCCACGTCCTTCACCTTCCTCTCTGCGCGCCGCGAGCCTCCGTAGACCGCGTCGCCGAGCAGCGGGAAACCTGCCTCGGCGAAGTGCACGCGAATCTGGTGGGTGCGACCGGTCTCGAGGGTCGCCTCGACGAAGGCGACCGGGCCCAACCGCTCGAGCACCCGGTAATGCGTCACCGCCAGCTTGCCCGCCCTCAGCTTGCCGGTGAAGCGCTGGCGGTGCACCGGGTGCCGCCCGTAGAAAGTGCGGAAGGTGCCTTGGGCCTCGGGTTGGCCCTGCACCAGCGCGACGTAGCGCTTCTCGACGTCGCGGGACTTGAAGGCCGCCTGAAGCGCGCGCAGCGCGACGTCATTCTTGGCGACGACGAGGCAGCCCGAGGTGTCCTTGTCGAGGCGGTGCACCAGGCCCGGGCGCAATTGCCCGCCGACGCCCGCCAGGTCCTTCACGTGGAACAACAGCGCGTTCACCAGGGTGCCGTCGCGGTTCCCCGGCGCGGGGTGCACCACCATGCCCGGGGCTTTGTCGAGCACCAAGAGGTCGCGGTCCTCGTAGAGCACGGTCAGCGGCAAGTTTTCCGCGAGGGGCACGGCGGGCGCGGGCGGAGGAACCACCAGGTGGACGGCCTCTCCCCCTTTCAGGCGTCGAGAGCCGCGGGCCGGGGCGCCGTCCACCCGCGCCAGGCCCTGGTCCACCAGCGCTTTCACCTGCGAACGGCTGAGCCCGGGCGCGGCGTCGGCGAGGTACTGGTCCAGGCGACGGCCGCGGGCGGTTGCGGGGACGACGAGCGACAGCGCCTGCCCCTCGGGCACGGCTACCAGATCTTCGACTTGACGTGGCCCTTCGGGCGAATCACGACGTCGACGATGGCCCGGTCGAAGTAGTTGGCTCCGGTGAACACCTCGGCGCTGACCCGGCTCTTGTAGAGCTCGCGCCCCTCTTCGATCTCGTCCTTCAGGATCTCGAACAGGTTGTCCTGTTCGATTCCCTTGACGATCTTCTGCTCGTTGTAGAGCGAGATGTCCGAGGCGATGGCCCTGGCCAGGCGCATCGCCTTCACCTTCTCTTCGTCCGTCATGCTGTTCGGGTTGTAGGACCCCTGCCCGGCTCAGTCAACTTCTGATCGGCTACGCCTTTCGGGCCGAACCGACGAGCGCCAGGTAGCTCTTCGACACCCTCAACGGGTCGAGCCCCAGCTCGCGCGCGATGTTCATCAAGATGCCCCGCAGGTAGACGGTTGCCGGGAGCGCGTCGTAGCGGTCGGCTTCGACGTTACCCAGGTGGCGCGCGATGATCCGGGTGCGCTCGGCGAGCTGCTCGAGGCTCATGCCGCGGGCCTGGCGAACCTGCCTGAGAAGCTCTCCGTTGAACTCGGCGTCGGGGGGCACCTCGAACGGCTTGGGCTTCGGTTCGACGGGCACCGGCAGCCGCGGCTCGCGCACCCGGGCCGAGACCTGCGCCAGGGCCGCCTCGGCCGAGGCGATGGCCGCTTCCTGCGCCATCTCGGGGGCCGTGTCGAGCGGCTCGCGGCCGACAACCCGGGGCGTGGGCGCCGCTGGAGCCACGATGTCGGCCGGCCGGTCGGGCCCCGACGCGGCAGGTTCGGCAGCCGCCGCGATGGGACCGGCTGAACCGGGTGCGACCTGCGACGGGGGCCGACTGGGCGCCGTCACGGGAGGTTCGACCGCGGGCGCCG
>JAHFDQ010000253.1:0-7554 GCA_023248915.1 Archangiaceae bacterium
TCGAGGAAGAAGGTGGGGCGAAGGAAGAGCGCCAAGTCTTCGGAAGGCATGGCGGCTACGCATACCTCAGGACTCTGCGCGATTCGAATCGGCCCGTAGGAAGGCGGGGGGTCTACTGTCGGCCCCGGGGCAGGCCCGACCGTGCCGTGCCGGACCTCGGCCGAAAAATCTCCCGACGACCGCCCGGGGGCCGCGAATTTGGGCTCTGGCCAAAGCCATGCCGGACATCAATTTCTTCCGAGGGAAAAATTCGAAGTGCGGCATAGAAAAGGGCAGAGCCTCGAAAACCGACCGCCCGGGGGCCGACCTCTGCCGGCCTCGGAGCGTCCGAAGCTCGCGGATGCCGGTCGGCCGAGCACGGCCGCCTCGCGGAGACCGCTCTCTCCCACCTACCTGCCGAACGGCCGCAACACCTCGGCCCTATCCACCCGAGCTGGCATGCCGCGCCAGCGTCCGTCGCCCTCAGTTCGCCTGCAACCTCTTCACCAGGTCATCCTGCTCGCGCGCCCCGCCCGCTGCCCGGTCCGTCATCGGGTACAGAATCTGCTCCTCCTTGGCGTTGTGCTCGGCCAAGACCCCCGTCATCGTCGCGACCGCCGCGGCAAATCGCTGCGCGCTGGCAGGGCCAAGCGCCGCCGCCGCGTCGCCCATCGCCTGCCGGATGAGCACGTGCTCCTGTCGCATCACCTCGGTGGGACCTCCGTGCGAATGGCCCGTCGCCTGCTCGAACACGGGAAACAACACCTGTTCCTCGAAGTCGATGTGCCGGTTGAGCCCGCACTGAAACTCACCGAAGGCCGCCTTCGCCGCCGTGAAGTCGTTCGCGGCCACCCGCGCCTGGGCCGCGGTGAGAATGACTTCCAGCCGGCCGTGGTCGGCCTGGAGGCACTCGGTGACCGTCCGGGGGCTGGTCTCGCCCCGCCGCTGGATGTCGACCCGGTACTGCGCCGGCCCGGCCTCGAGCACGTTCCACTCGAAGGTCGCCGCCCGCTCGGCCTGGAACTGGTACAGCAGCGGCTTCGGGTAATGGTCATTCACCAGCACGAACGACTCTCCCGGCTTCAGCGCGTCGAAGCTCTTGAAAATCTCGGCGTGGCGCTGCGCGGGGGCGAGCGTCCGAACATCCAACTCCTTGGCTGCGGTGCTCATCGTGTCTCCTGGGGACGGGTGCGAAAGCCGGCGTGCTTGCACACGGCGCGCCAAGTCAGTCAGCCGCCTCGAGCCCCAACCCCCGCAGCTTCCTCCACAGCGTCGTCCGCCCGATGCCCAGCACCCGGGCTGCATCACCCTGCCGCCCACCGCACGCCTCGAGCACCCTGACGACGTGCTCGCGCTCCACCTCGGCGAGCGGGCGGAGCGGCTCGTCTCCCACCGGTCGGGCGAGCGGGTGCACCACGTCGTCGGGCAGGTGCCCGACATCCACCGGACCTCCCCGCGACAACGCCGCCCCGTGCCTCATCGCGTTCACCAGCTCGCGCACGTTGCCGGGCCACCGGTACGTTTCGAGCGTCCGCCGGGCCGCCGCGGTCAGCTCGCCCGAGGCGTGCCCTTCTCCTTGAAGGAACATGCGGGCCAGCGGTTCCAAGTCTTCCCGCCGCTCTCGAAGGGGCGGCACCGTCAGCGCGAACACCTTCAGGCGGTAGTACAGGTCTTCCCGAAACCGGTGCAGCCTCACGGCCTGCCGCAGGTCGCGGTGGGTGGCGCACAGAATCCGCACGTCGACCGAGAACGGCCGCACCTCTCCGACGCGCCGCACCTCGCCGTCCTGCAAGACGCGCAACAGCTTCGCCTGCAGCGCCAGCGGCATCTCGCCAATCTCGTCGAGCAGCAGGCTGCCGCCGTCGGCTTCTTCGAACAGCCCCCGCTTCGACGACAGCGCCCCGGTGAACGCCCCCTTCACGTGCCCGAACAGCTCGGACTCGAGCAGCTCGGCCGGCAACGCCGCGACGTTGACCGCGACGAACGGCTTCGCCCGCCTCGAGCTGTTGGCGTGGATCGCCCGGGCCAGCACTTCCTTGCCCGCCCCGGTCTCGCCGAAGAGCACCACCGGCGCGTCCGCCTCGGCGATGGGCACCGCCCGGTCCAACAGCGCGCGCATCGCCGGGCTCGCCGCGACCAGCCGCGAGCAGCGCCGGAGGCCGGGTTCGCCCGTTCCGGTCCGGCAATGGCTGCAAAGCTGCGGCCCCCGCTCGAAGGGCGTCTCGCACCGGGTCTGGACCATGCTTGTTCCTCGCTGTTCCAGATTGAAACTAGCACGGCGCCCGCCGCGGCGCTGGCCCCGCCCTTCGTTGGCCCCGCACCTGCAAGGCCCTTGGCCGTGCGCCCCCTGACCCCCGAGTCCACCGTCCACGAGATTGCCGCCGCGGGCCACGCGGCCCGGCTCACCCTCCGGTCCAAGGGAATCGACCCCGAAGCCCTAGGCCTGTCGACATTCGCCCGGGCAGCGGCCGACCAGGGGCTCGCCCTCGAGCCGACCTGGGCTGCCGTGGTGGCGGCGCTCCCTCCCGACGTGCGCCCGGCGGCCGTACGGCCCCTGGCGGACGGCCCCATTCGCAGGTCGGACTCGATTCGGGCGGTCATCGCCCGCTACCCGCAGGCGGTGGCGGTCTTCGAGAGGGCGGGCCTGTTGGGCTGCGGAGGAACGGCGGGCCCGGACGAACCCATCGACCTCTTCGCCGCCATTCACCGGCTCGACGCCGGCAAGCTGCTGGCGGACCTCGAGCTGGCGACGAAGCTGCCGGCCGAGGCGGCCCCGGCGGCGGTAGCCGACGAAGGCGCCTCGACGCTCTACCGCCGCTTCCTCGTCGCGGGCCTGTTGAGCACCGTGACGCTGGGAGCGACCTTCGGCGCCTACAACCTGCTCGTCATTCACTGGGCGCTCGGGCCGGTGCTGCCGTGGCACCAGTGGGTGCACGGCACCTTCCAGCTCTTCGGCTTCGTGCTGCCGCTGCTCCTCGGAGTCTCGTACCACACGGTGCCCCGCTTCCTCGGCGCCGAGCTGGCCTGGACGCGGGTGGCGCGCGCGACCTTCTGGACGGGGCTTTCCGGGCTGGCGCTGGTCACCTACGGCTGCTGCGGAGGTTGGGTGCCCTACTCCGTCCCCGCGCTCGCCGCCGGAGCGGGGCTGCAGTTCATGACAGTGACCGGCTGGGCCGCGGTGCTGGCCGCGACCTTCCGGCGCGCCAAGCCGGCCGCCGACCTCTTTCACCGCTTCCTCGCCGCGGGGACGCTCTGGTGGCTGGTGGCCGCGGGCTTCGGAGTCGCCGGAGCGGTGACGGCCGTCCGAGCCGGCGACGCCAACGCGGCGGTGGAGTGGCACGAGGCCCTCTACACGGCGGCGTTGCTCGGCGGGACGCTGGCGTGGATTCAGGGCATGTTCCTGCGCACCGGGCCCGTCTTCCTCGGGTTGAGGGTCACCCGGGACCGCTGGGTGAAAGCGTCGCTCCCCGTGGGGCAACTGGGGGTGGCCCTCGCCGCGGCCGGAGCCGCCACGCTGGGCGAGAGCGCCTCTCCTCCCCTGACCGACGCCGGCCTGCTGCTGGTCGCGCTGTCGGTCGTCGCCTTCGCCATCGGCGTTCGGCCCTTCTCGCGCGAAACCCAGAGCGGCCACGCCATGCCGGGGGACACCGACTTCCGGTGGATGGTGCGCCTGGCCTTCGCCTGGTCGCTGGTGTTCGCGGCCGTGGCCGCGCTCTACGCGGGCATCGAGCTGTCGGGGCGCGAACCGGACCGCTTCCTCTACGACGGCGCCCGGCACGCGCTGGCGCTGGGCTTCATCACCACGATGGTGTTCGCCATGGCCGGCCGCATCGTCCCCATCTTCGGAGGGGCCGAGCTGCGCTGGCCGGTGCTGCGCCGGGTGGGCGCCCTGCTCATCGCCGCCGGAGTCGCCTTGCGCGAGCTGCAGGTGGTCGAGGCGCTCGTCCGGGAGCCCAGGCTGCTATGGCTGTCGGGGCCGTCGGGAGTGGTCGCCGCCACCGGCATCTGCCTGGCCACCGCGTCCCTGCTCGCGACGCTGCGCTCGGCCGCGCTGGCCCAGCCGGCGCCCACCGTCAACGGCACCGTCGAGCTGGGCCCCGACGAGAACGTCTACCGGCTGGTGACGGCGCACGCCGAGGCGATTCCCATTCTCATCGAAGCGGGCTTCACGCCGCTGGCGAACCCGATGCTGCGAAAAACCCTCACCCGGGCAGTAACACTCCGGCAGGCGTGCAAGCTGAAGAACATCGACCTCGACGCCGTGCTGGCGAGGCTGCGCGCCGCCTGCCCGCACGAGCAACCAAGCCAAGCCTGACCCCGGCCGGCGAGAACGGGACTCGCTGGCCCACACTGTCAGCTACTCGTCGTTCCCCGGCCTGCTTTCCGGCCAAGTTCTTCGAGTCGAACACTCCCCACGGGGGGGTCGATTGCCCCCGAGCGCGAGCTGGCCTATCCCCGAACCCATGTCCGACATCGAAGCGGAAGGCCGAGTTGCCGCGCGCCCGTCGCGAGACCGCGGACTCCCCGACATGGCCAATGAAGTCGAGCGGCTGCTCGCGACTCCAGGGCCGGGCCCGGACGCCGCGGCGCGCGAAGCCCGCTGGCGCGCGCTGTTCGACCACACCCGGCAGTTCCTGGCATTGGTGTCCCCCGACGGGCGGGTGCTCGAAGCCAACCGCGCCATGCTGGACGTCGCGGGCCAGACTCGGGACGAAGTGGTGGACCGCCCCCTCTGGGAGTGCCGCCTGTGGAGCGAGGCCGCGGCGACAGAGGCTCAGCTCCGCGAGGCCGTCACCAAGGCGGCAGAGGGGCGCCCCACCCGTTCCGAGGTGAGCTCTTCCCGAGGGAACGGCCGGCGCAGCACTCTCGACCTCTCGCTGACGCCGGTGAAAGACGCCGCGGGCACGGCCTCGGTGCTCCTCTGCGAGGCGGGCGACGTCACCGAGCGCAAGGAGCTCGAGCGCCAGCGCGAGGAATGGACTTCCATCGTCGCCCACGACTTGCGCCAGCCGCTGAACAACTTCAGCCTTTGGCTGGGCGTGCTCGAGCGCCAGGCCCACCGCGCCGGCGCCGACCTGACCGACGGGCTCAACCACGCGCGCGCCAGCATCAAGCAGCTCGACCGGATGATTTCCGACCTGCTCGACGCCTCGAGGCTCGGCGCGCACCGGCTGGTGCTGCAGAAGGCGCCCGCCGACCTGGCCGGCCTGGTGCGCGGGGTGGTCGAGCGGCTCGAGCCCGAGCTCAAGGCCCGGGTGCGAATCGAGCCCGGCGAGCCGGTCGAAGCCTTAGAGCTCGACGCCGCCCGCATCGAGCAGGTGCTCGCCAACCTCGTGGCCAGCTCGGCCCGGTACGGCTCGCCCGGGACGCCCATCACCGTCGACCTGACGGGAAAGGGCGCCGAGGTGCGCGTGTCGGTGGTGAACCGCGGGCCCGAGCTGTCGCGGGAAGACTCCGAGCAGCTGCTCCGCCGGCTCTACCGGGCCCCGGGTTCGCAGGCGGGAGAAATCTCGGGCCTCGGCCTGGCGCTGTACATCAGCCGCAGCCTGGTCGAGGCGCACGGCGGCCAGATCTGGGTCGAGAGCTGCCCCGGCCAGACGACGGCCTTCCGCTTCACCCTGCCGCGGGGGCCGACCCACGGGTACCGCCCCGGCACCTGACTTCACGCGCCGAACTGCCGGACGCGTTCTACACTATTCGCAGACTGCACCGGTGTCGCCGCGCTCGACGCAGCGACTGAAGCCGAAGACAGAGCAGTCGAGACGTTCCTCTTCACCATCGCAGAAGACAAGTGACGTGCCTTCGCAGCGGTCCGTGTACTTGGTCGCATCGCAGGCGAGAGCGGGGCTCGGGACGCACCCGACCGTGTCTCCGTTCGCTTGGCACACACTCGTTATCGGAAGCTCATTGCACAAGATTCTTCGCTCGAAGGAACCATCACAGAGAATCAGATCAGAACCATCGCACCGACTGCTGGTACAGCTAGGACCGGAGCCGACGCATGTGGGAAAACCATTCTTCATGACACAACGCTCACCCAAGGCACCGCAATCCGCCTCGCTACCCGTGCCAGCCAGGCTGCAGAATTGTGCGAGATTACCTACGCACGCTTGCGGCGCGCCAGGATCGCAGAAGAACTGACCACAGCCGGCGACTCCACTGTCTGTCGTCAGGCAGGTCTGCCCAAAGACGGAGCAATTCATCGCCAGTCCGAGAACCGGATCGCAGCCAGTCCGAACCGCGCCGTGGCATTCGGGCGCTGGCTGAGGTCCACCTTCAAGAGCAGGCTTACAAGAGTCTGGCTCTCCCGAGACGCACTTCGCGACATCCGCGCATTCCGCGGCTGAATCAACGCAATCCACGGCTGTCCACGAAAAGACAGCTGTTCTGATGGCGCGACTCGGCCAAGGTTGCCCTTCCCCGGACGTCTGCGACCACACGCACATGCTCACGGTTCCATAGCGACTGAAATCCATGGCTGTGTGACAGCTCTTGAGAAACAAGCAGGCCGAAGCCATGCCCGGATCCACCATTCCTTCGTGGCGAGGTGCCCCCGGCCCCTTGGCTGGACAACTCAACATCACCCCTGCAGCCAACGCGGACGCCACCCCTAGAACTCTTGCGCCGCCCACGTGGTTGCACCTCCGTCAGTCGCTGAATCAAACGCAGCGGCCAGGGAGGCCGACGGACGCACCTGTGCAATATCGTTCTGGGTCAATCGCGGTTCCGAACAGGTGATGAACCACTCATGCCGGGAGTGTTGCACATACACATCCACAACGCCGAATGGACTTCCATCGTCGCCCACGACTTGCGCCAGCCGCTGAACAACTTCAGCCTGTGGCTTGGAGTGCTCGAGCGCCAGGCCCACCGCGCCGGCGCCGACCTGACCGACGGGCTCAACCACGCGCGCGCCAGCATCAAGCAGCTCGACCGGATGATTTCCGGCCTGCTCGACGCCTCGCCAACCTGGTGGCCAGCTCGGCCCGGTACGGCTCGGCAGGGACGCCTATCACCGTCGACCTGGCCGGCAGAGGCGCCGAGGTGCGGGTGTCGGTGGTGAACCGCGGGCCCGAGCTGTCGCGGGAAGACTCCGAGCAGTTGCTCCGCCGGCTCTACCGGGCCCCGGCGTCGCAGGCGGGAGAAATCTCGGGCCTCGGCCTGGCGCTGTACATCAGCCGCAGCCTGGTCGAGGCGCACGGCGGCCAAATCTGGGTCGAGAGCTGCCCCGGCCAGACGACGGCCTTCCGCTTCACCCTGCCGCGGGGGCCGACTCTTGGCAACAGGGTGAAGTCATCCTGAAGAGGCAGGCACTTCGTTCAGGAAGCGCCGAACCCAGCCCGCGTTCTTTCACTCCCAACACGACCCTCGAGTAGTTGCGCGCCGAAGCGCTGAGCCAGTCGCTCCTTGGCACCGTGACCAGCCCGCTCGATGGCCGCCCCGCGGTCTGCCACGCCCCTGCCCACATTGGAACTTCGACGAGCGCGGTGATCGCTCGACGCCACGCAGCCCGGGGGGCATCAGGCCTCGTCAGGTGACCTTCGGCGTCCGGCGCCGCTTTGGTCCGCGCGCCTC
>JAHFDQ010000253.1:7564-8456 GCA_023248915.1 Archangiaceae bacterium
AATCTCGGGCCTCGGCCTGGCGCTGTACATCAGCCGCAGCCTGGTCGAGGCGCACGGCGGCCAAATCTGGGTCGAGAGCTGCCCCGGCCAGACGACGGCCTTCCGCTTCACCCTGCCGCGTGGCTGAGTCGCTGGGGCACTGACTGGCCAAAGCGCCGCATCCTTCGCTACTATCATATGATACTAACAAATGTCCTCCCCACCCTTTCACGTCACCACCCGGGCAATCGGCCACCTCCTAGACATCGAGCGCCTTCTCGGCCGTCTCGAAGGCCTCGAAGCGCCGGCACCGGAGCCCAAGCTGCGGCGGCGGAATCGAATCCGCACCGTGCAGGGAAGCCTGGCCATCGAGGGCAACCCGCTGTCGGTAGAGCAGGTGACCGCTCTGTTCGACGGCAGGCGCGTCGCCGGGCCCGTGCGAGAGGTGCTCGAGGTGCAGAACGCGCTTCGTGCGTACGAGGTGGCCAGGACTCTGGGTCCCTGGTCGGTGCAAACGGTACTGCGCGCACACCACCTCTTGATGACCGGGCTCGTGGCGGACGCCGGGCGCTGGCGTTCGGGCAATGTCGGCATCTTCCGTGGAGCAAAGGTCCGCCACGTCGCGCCAAAGGCCTCGTTCGTTCCGGGACTGATGGGTGCCCTCGTCGCACAGCTTCGCGCGGACCGGCGCACGTCAGCGCTCGTGAGGGCCTGTGTGGCACATTACGAGCTGCAGTTCTTCCATCCATTCAGCGACGGCAACGGTCGCGTCGGCAGACTGTGGCAGCACGTCATCCTCGTGCGCGAGAGCCCCCTGTTCGAGCGCGTCCCCGTCGAGTCGCTCGTCCAGGAGCGCCAGAAGGCCTACTATCGGGCCCTCGCCGAAGCGGACGCCGCCGCTGAATCCACCCCG
>JAHFDQ010000682.1 GCA_023248915.1 Archangiaceae bacterium
GGTTCCGGTACCCGGCGAAGTACTTCCTCCTCACCGCCTACTGCGCCTCTGTCCTCGCCGGCCTGGGGCTCGACCGCCTCGCCGCGGCGGCGCGCCGGGACCGGCCCCGGGCCGCCGCCCTCGCCCTCGTCCTCGCCGCCCTCTTCGTGACGTTGGCGGTGGGGCCATGGTTGCTCAGGCTGCTTCGAGCGCGGGAAGGCATGCCTGCGGGGCTCACCTGGTTCCTCCTGGCGCTCGCGTGCCTGGCGACGGTGCGCTGGGCGCTGCCGAGGAGCAGCGACCGAGGGCGCTGGGCCGCGCGCGCCTATGCCGGTATCGCCCTCGCCGAGCTCGCCGCGGCGAACCTTTACCTCTTCCCGCAGGTCTGGCTGTCGGCGGACCGGCTGGCGCGGCCGTCGGCGCTGGCCGCTGTCCTCGAGCGGCCGGTGTCGGGGCGCCTGAGCGTCGACCCGCAGGAGGCTCACCCGGCGTCCGACGCCGATTCGTCTCGCGAGGCGCTGGCGCGCTTCGTCGAAGAGAGCCGAGATCGCCTGGTGCCGCTGCGCTTCGTCGAGGAGGACCTGCGCGCGTTCGAGGGCTACGAGCCTCCCGTCCCGCGGCTGGCGGAGGAACTGCGCGCGCTCGACGCGCGGGGCGTGTTCGACCTGGTGGGGGTGCGCTTCTACGTCAGGCTCGGCCCGCCGCCCTTCGAGGGGCTCGAGGAGTTGGCGCGCGGCCCGCGAGGGAGTCCCGTCGTCTACCGCGCGCCGAACCCGATGCCCCGCGCGTTCGTCGTCCAGCAGGCCCGGGTGGCCGACGAAGGCCAGACCCGCGCGGCGCTCGTCGACCCTGCCCAGCCCGCGCGCACCACCGCCTACCTGGCCTCGGGCGAGCCGCTCGACGAGAAGGAGTGCCAAGGCTCGAACGTGCGCTTCCTCCGCGACGAGGCCAGGCACATCGAGCTCGAAGTCGACTCGTGCGGCAAAGGGGTTCTCGTCGTCACCGACGCCTGGTTCCCGGGCTGGACCGCCACTGTGGACGGCAAGCCCGTCGAGATTCTGCGCGCGGACCTGGCGCTGCGCGCTGTGCCGGTGCCGTCCGGGCCGAGTCGGGTTCGAATGGACTACCTCCCCGCGAGCTTCACCTTGGGCGCAGGGGTGTCCGGGCTGGCCCTGCTCGCCCTGCTGGGACTTTCGGGTGCCCGCCTCAGAAAACCGTCGTAGCCCTCGGCCCGGCCTCTCCTACTTTCGCCTGGTTGTGGGTGGCGCGGCCGTTGCTTCGCGGAGCCGACTCTGGGGGTGCCCATGGCACGTCGACTCGTCGCGGCGCTGGTCATCGTAGGAATGGGAAGCTGGGGGTGCGGTCGCGCCCCGGTCGAACCGTCGGCACCCGAGGGGAAAGACTTCGAGGTGAAGGGTTCGGGCAGCGAACGCGGAGGAGGCCTCTTCGGCTTCGGCGGGACTCCCTCGAGGAGCACCGAGGACTCGGCCGTCGGCGTCAGCGGCTCGGCGTCGTCGGGCTCGGGCACGGGCTCAGGCACGGTCCCCGCGGGAGTCCTCACCGCCGGAGTGTGGGACGACAACCTGAACTTCGGGCTCTTCAAGGCCTACCGCGACGGGCTGACCCAGAAGCTCGCCGACTTCACCCCGGCCGAGCAGGACGCCGCGGCGGCCGTCGTGCGCAGCCCGAAGGCATCGCTCGACGTGGCGCTCGTCATCGACACGACCGGCAGCATGGGAGACGAGATCACCTACCTGCAGGCCGAGTTCACCGCCATCTCCGAGGCCGTCCAGGTCCAGTTTCCCGGCGTGCCCCAACGCTGGGCGGTCATCGCCTACCGAGACACCACCGACACCTACGTCATCAAGGGCGCGGACTTCGGCACCAGCGTGGGCTGGTTCCAGACCCAGCTGAACGCGCTCTCGGCCAGCGGCGGCGGCGACTTCCCCGAGGCCCCCGACCAGGCGCTCGCCTACGCGTCGCAGCTTTCGTGGAACCCCGACCCCGACGCCGCGCACCTCGCCTTCTGGGTCGCCGACGCGCCGCCCCACGACGACAAGGCGGCCCCCTTCTCCGCGGCGGTGCGCGCGCTGGCGACGGCGGGCGTGCACGTCTACCCGGTGGCGTCGAGCGGCATCGACGAGGCCACCGAGTACGCGATGCGCGCCACCGCCCAATTGACGCAAGGCCGCTACGTCTTCCTGACCGACGACTCGGGGGTGGGCGGTTCGCACAAGGAACCGTCGATTCCCTGCTACGCGGTGACACACCTCGACCGCGCCATCGTCCGGGCCGTGGGAAGCGAGCTGGCCGGTTCCGCGCTCGACGTCGACCCGACCGACCTGGTCCGCACCGTGGGCGACCCGGAGAACGGCACCTGCACCCTCTCGAGTGGAGCGGTCGCGCAGATGTTCTGACCGCAGTGCCGGGTCCGCCGCTCCGGGAGCCGGCTGCCTCCGACCGCCGAACGGAACCGACGGCGCGGACCGGCTGCGCGGTCGGGACGGCCGAACGCGAGGCCACCATCCCTGACCGGTGGCGCGGACTGGACACACCGGTCGCGAAGCCGGCCACTGGGAGTAGTCGCCCCGCGAACCCGCCCGTCAGTTCCCGGCCAACTTGCGCTTCGCCGCCTCCGCGTCGGCCTTGACCTTCGCGTCTGCCGGGCGTTCAGCGGCCAGCGCCGCGAGGAGGGGCGCCGCGCCCGCGGCGTCTCCGGAGTGCAACAGCGCCGCTGCCAGCGCCGCGCGGTCCTCGTAGCTGCCCCTCAACGCCACCGCCTTGCGTGCCGCCTCGAGCGCTCGGGGAAAGTCTCCGGCGGCGTCCCTCGCCATCGCCAGATGGAGGTGGCCGTCCACGAAGTCGGGGCTCA
>JAHFDQ010000683.1 GCA_023248915.1 Archangiaceae bacterium
CGAGGCCGAGCAGGTTCTGCCCCTTCTCGTTCTTCGGTTCGAGCGCGTAGGCCTTCTCGAGGAAGTCCTTGGCCTCGATGACCTTCCCCGAGGCGAGCAATTCGCCTCCCCGGTAGAGGTGCTGCAGGAATTCCTCGTCCGTCGCCATGTCGACCCGTCCGGCCGCGCGTGTTGATGCCATCGTTGGCTCTGCCCCTCGAGTGCGTCGGTCACCGCGGCTCGTTCTGAGCCAGCTGCGACTTCGCCTTGTACTGGAAATAGAGGTCGATCACCTTACGGACGTACGTCTGGGTCTCGTCGTAGGGCGGCACCGTGTCCCCGTACTTGTGCACCGCCTCGGGGCCGGCGTTGTACGCCGCCACCATCTTCACCATGTCGCCGCCGAACTCGTTCGCCAAGAGCCTCAGGTACCGCGTGCCGCCCTCGATGTTGTCCCGGGGGTCGAAGATGTCCTTCACGTACATCTCGGACGCCGTCTGGGGCATCAACTGCATCAGCCCCGACGCCCCCTTCGGCGACACCGCCATCGGGTCGAATCCGCTCTCGGCGTGGACGACGGCGCGCACCAGGTTCGCCGGCACCCGGTACCGCTTCGCGGCCAGTTCGATGTAACCGTCGTAGTCGGTCAAGGCCGCCCCATTCGTAGCCGCGGCCTTCCGCGCCGAACGGGCCTTCGGCGGCGCCGGGTGGAACTCGCCTTCCATGCGCCGGACCTGGCGCCCCGCTTTCCCCCCGGGCGGAACGTTGGTGTAGACGATGGTGCCGTCCTGCTCGACGTACCGGTAGATGGACTTGCCCCCGCCGCTCGCGGGCGCGGCAGCGAACAGTCCAATAGCTACGCTGAAGGCGACCGCGCTTCGCATCGGGAATTCAGGTTGCCACAGTATCGCCCGGCGCGCTCTCGCTCAAGAAAGCGCCTTGTTTCCGCCAGTTACAGGCATTAAGTCGCGCCCAATGCCCTTGCGGTTCGATTTCGTGGTGCTCGGCGGAGGGGTCGCCGGGCTGTCGTTCGCCCTGAAGGCGGCCGAGCACGGGCAGGTCGCCGTCCTCACCAAGCGGTCGCGCGACGAGTGCAACACCCACTACGCGCAAGGGGGCATCGCGTCGGTGCTGGCGGCCGACGACACGTTCGAGTCTCACATCGAAGACACGCTCACCGCTGGGGCCGGCCTGTGCCACCGCGACGCGGTCGAAGTCACGGTACGGGAAGGGCCGGCGGCGGTGCGCGAGCTGGCGGCGCTCGGCGCCGATTTCGCCCGGCGGCGGGGCGGCGAGCTCGAGCTCGGACGCGAGGGAGGCCACTCGAAGCGCCGCATCGTCCACTCCGGCGACATCACCGGGCGGGAAGTCGAGCGGGTGCTGCTGTCGGCCTGCGACGACCAGAAGAACATCACCTTCTTCCCCGACACCACCGCCATCGACCTGGTCCGCGACCGCCAGTCGTCCCACGGCCAGGGCCGCGTGCTGGGCGCCTACGCGCTGACTCCGGCGGGAAAAATCGAGACCTACCTAGGCCGGGTGACGGTACTGGCGACCGGGGGAGCGGGAAAAGTCTACCTGTACACGACCAATCCCGACGTGGCGACGGGCGACGGCGTGGCGATGGCGTACCGGGCGGGAGCGCCGATCGCCAACATGGAGTTCTACCAATTCCACCCCACCTGCCTGTACCACCCCGAGGCCAAGAGCTTCCTCGTCAGCGAGGCCCTGCGTGGCGAGGGCGGCAAGCTGCGGCTGCGGTCGGGCGAAACCTTCATGGAGCGCTACCACGCGCTCGGCGCCCTGGCCCCGCGCGACGTGGTGGCCCGCGCCATCGACGCCGAGCTGAAGCGCACCGGCGACGAGTCGGTGTTCCTCGACATGACGCACCTGGGGCGCACCTTCCTGATGGAACGCTTCCCCAACATCTACGCGGCCTGCAAGGCCTTCAACGTCGACATGGCGGTGCAGCCGATTCCGGTGGTGCCGGCGGCCCACTACATGTGCGGCGGCGTCGTCAGCGATCTCGACGGGCGAACCGGCTGTCCCGGCCTGTACGCCATCGGCGAGGTGGCCTGCACCGGCCTGCACGGGGCCAACCGGCTGGCGTCGAATTCCCTGCTCGAGGGGCTGGTGTTCGGCGCGCGCGCCGCCCGGGCCGGCGCCGAAGAGGCGAAGGGGGGCGCGCCGTCCCCCGGCGGAGTCCCCGACTGGGACGCCGGGGCGGCCGGCGACTCGGACGAGAGCGTCGTCGTCAGCCACAACTGGGACGAGCTGCGCCGCCTGATGTGGAACTACGTCGGCATCGTCCGCACCGGGAAGCGACTGATGCGCGCCCGGCGGCGGCTCGACCTGCTGCGCGAGGAGATTCGCGAGTACTACTGGCGCTTCAAGGTGACGCGCGACGTGGTCGAGCTTCGCAACATCGCCGACGTCGCCCACCTGGTGGTCGAGTGCGCGACGCGGCGGAAGGAGAGCCGCGGCCTGCACTGCACGCTCGACTACCCCGAGCGGGACGACCACAACTGGCTCCGCGACACGGTGGTTTCCCGAGAGCCCTGACCGTGACGCTGCAAGACCGGCAGATGCTCGAAACTTCCGAGCCCCCGACGCGCATGCTGCCCGCGCGGGTGGCGCCGGTGTCGGTCGCCCTCATCGCGGTGTGCGGGGTGGTGTTCGCCGCCGAGCGAGGGGGCCTCACCCAGGAAGTCGTCATGGGCGGCCACTACGGGACGTTGCAGTACGGCGCGCTCTTCGGGCCGCTGGTGGCCGAGGGCCAGTGGTGGCGGGTGATCGCCACCGTCTTCGAGCACGCGAACCTCTTGCACCTGGTCCTCAACATGTCGGTGGTGTGGACACTCGGCCAG
>JAHFDQ010000684.1 GCA_023248915.1 Archangiaceae bacterium
GGGTCACATGCCCAGCAGCGCCAACTTGTTCCTAGCGGCCTTCGCCAGCTTCCCCCGGCCCTTCCCCGCGAGCGCGTCGAGCAGAGCCAAGCGATCGGAATCACGGGGCGCGGCCGCGAACTAGATGCGATCGCCCCGCGAAGCGTCGCGCACGCGGACCTCGGAGATCAGCCCGGCCACCAGGTACCGGACCGCATCGGGGGCACAGGGCTTGGCCAGCACAGGGAAGTCGCAGTCGAACCGCGGCGGCACCAGGCCGTCGGCGTACAGCACGCAGAAGGCCCGCGGGTGGCGGCGCTGGACGAGCGCCAAGAACGCCTGGCCGTCCATGCCGGCGAGCTGGAAACCCGAGAGCACGATGTCGGGCGCGAAGCCGGGCAGAGTGGCAAGGGCCGCTTCGCCGCGGGACGCCGAGCTGACCCGAACCGGCAGTCCCACGAGCGCGGACTCGAGCCCCCGGAGCACGCCGGGGTCGCTTTCCACCAGCATCACCTTGACCGGACCGGCCGAGTCACTCATTCACTCTGAGTATAACACGGCTGACAGCCCGTGTTTACCGTCGGCGGCGCGGGCTAGGTGTACGCCCGATGCGGCGCACCGTCGCGTCAGCGCTCCGGCGGCTGGCGGCCAACATGCAGCTCGTTCGCGGTCGCCGCGGAGTGACGCAGCAGCAGCTCGCCGACCGGGTGGACATGGACGTGCGCCACCTCCAGCGCATCGAGCGCGGCGAGGTGGACGTGTCGCTGACCCTGTTCCTGGCCATCGCCCAGGGGCTCGAGGTGCCCCCGCAGGCGCTGCTGCGACCGGCGCACTTGAAGCCCCCGAAGCCGGGGCGGCCCAGCCATTCCAAGAACGCCTGAGGGCGCGGAAGGTTACCCACCCGCCAGCGCCCGCCGCACCTGGTCGGCCCCCCGCAGCGTCCGCGTCCGGCCCGGCTCGGACAAGGGGGCCACCACCACCGCGTCGAGCAGCCCGCGCGCAGCCAGGCCCAGCTCGGGCGCCGCGCGCCGCGCCACCTCGGCCGCGTCGGGAAACAGCCTGCCGACGATGGAAGCCGAGGCGTAGAGGGCGCGCTCGAGCGACAGCGCCTTGGCCCTCGTCCGCAACAGCGCGAAGTCGCACGGGCGCGAGTAGGCCCCTGACACCGACGGGGCTCCGAGCAACAGCTCGCGCAGGTCGACGAACCCGACCGCCTCGACCTCGTAGCCCCGCCTGGCCTGCTGGTGGCACAGCGACAGCACCGCATCTTCCAAGTCCAGCCGGTAGGCGGACGGCCCGAACACCGGCAGGGCGAGCGCGCGAAACAGCGGCCCGTCGTCTAGCAGCCCGCCGTGAACGAAAACCTGGGTCCGGTCGTCGGTGAGCGCCCGGTCGGCGCCGGCGGGGTCGGCCAGGTCGGGCGCCGGGCGGAACTCGCTCTGTCCCAGGAATCCGGCCAGGCCTTCCACCTCGCCGCGCCCCACCGCCACCCGCAGGTAGGGCACCGGACGGAAGCCGACGTGCGGGTAGAGCGCCTCGGCGAAGGAAGCGGCCTCGAGCAGCACCACCTTCCTGCCCTCGAGGCCCGCCAGGGCGCGCTTGAAGTTGACCAGCCGCATCACGTTGTCGTTGAGCGAGCCCTGGTACACCGAGAGCAGCCGGTCGCGAGCCCACTCCGGGGCGCCCGCTCCGCCCAGCCGATATTCGAGGTTGTAGGCGGCGAGCGGGCCCAGCCCGTTGGCGATGGCCCAGTCGACGTACGCTTCCCAGGGCGCGCCGGCCAGGTCGCGCCGCGCGGGCGCGAACGAGGCCAGCGTGCGAAACAGCTCGACCAGCGAGGCAACCATCGAGAAGGCCTTATAGCGGCCTTGGCGTTAGACTGCGCCCTTCGAGCGATGAGACGGGGGAACCTGACCACCGAAACAGCAGGGGCCGTGCTGGCGGCGCTCTGGCTCTGTGCCGCGCCGAGCGCCTTCGCCGAGGCCGACCGGTTCGGGCTGGGGGACGGGCATGACGGCCCGCTGGCGGTGCTGGCCGCTGGCACGCGGGTGAACGCCTGCTCGTCGCTCTTGACCCCGGCCGGGGCGGGCACTCAGACAATCACCCCCACCGACCCGGGGCCGTTCGCCGCGGGGGGGCTGGTGATGCTGTACCAGGCGACGGGGCTGACGCCGGCGCCGGCCACGGGAGTCCCCGGCCCCTTCAACCTCACCGCGAGCGCCGTCGGCCGCTGGGAGCTCGCCCGGGTCCAGAGCGTCGGCGGCGGCGACCTGACGCTGACTCAGCCGCTGGTGAATACCTTCCCTTCGGGGCTGGCGCAGGTCTTCACCGTGCCGGAATACACCAGCGTCTCGGTGTCGCCCGGCGCCACGCTCCTGGCTCCGGCCTGGGACGGCGCCTGCGGCGGCTTCCTGGCCTTCCTCGCCACCGGCGCCGTCGACAACCAGGGCGAGCTGTCGGCGTCGGCGGCCGGGCTGCGCGGAGGCCTGCTCGTCCAGGACGCCGTCGAACCATTCGGCTGCCCCGACCCCGAGCAGCCGGCTCCGCTGGGCGCGCAAAAGGGCGAGAGCGTCGTCTCGGGGGTGTTCACCACCCTCACCGGGTTCTCGAACCTCGCGAACGGAGGGGGCGGCGGCGTGTGCCACAACTCGGGGGGCGGCGGCGGGGGCCACGGCGCGGCGGGCGGGCAAGGCGGCCGGCCCTGCGGGGCGGGCAGCGACACCGGCGGCCGGGGTGGAGGGGCCCTCGTCTACCCGATGCTCAGTCGGCTCGCGTTCGGATGGGGCGGCGGAGCCGGACACGCCGGCGACGCGCAGGGCGCCGCCGGAGGCGCCGGCGGCGGCGCCGTCTTCGTCCGGGCGGG
>JAHFDQ010000685.1 GCA_023248915.1 Archangiaceae bacterium
CGGGCGCGGGCTACACGCTGGCCGCCACCTCCGGGGCCCTGACCGGCGCCACCAGCAACGCCTTCAACATCACGGCCGGGGCCGCCTCCAAGTTGGCCTTCACCGTGCAACCGTCCGCCACCACCGCCGGCCTTTCCGTTGCCCCTGCCGTCCAGGTGGCTGTGCAGGACTCGCTGGGCAACACGGTGACCTCTTCCACGGCGAGCGTCACCCTGGCGATCGGCACCAACCCCGGCGGAGGCACGCTCGGCGGCACCGTCACGACGAGCGCCGTCGCGGGCATCGCCACCTTCTCGAATCTGTCCATCGACAAGGCGGGGGTCGGCTACACGCTGGCCGCCACCTCCGGCGTCCTGACCGTTTCCACCAGCAACTCCTTCAACATCACGGCCGGGGTCGCTGCCGCGCTGGCCTTCACCGTCCAACCGTCCAACACCACCGCCGGGGCCGCCATCACCCCCACCGTCACGGTGCAGGACGCCCTCGGCAACACCGTGACGTCGTCGTCGGCCACCGTGACTTTGGCCATCGGCGCCAACCCGGGTAGCGGCAGCCTCTCCGGCACCAACCCGAAGAGCGCCCTGTCGGGGGTGGCTTCCTTCGGCAACCTCTCGATCGACAAGGTGGGGTCCGGGTACACCCTGACCGCCTCGTCCGGAGGCCTCACCGGCGCCACCAGCGCCGCCTTCGACATTTTCCCTGGCGCTGCCGCCAAGCTGGCCTTCGGCGTGGCCCCGACGACCACCACCGCTGGCGCGTCCATCGCCCCGGCCATCGTCGTGACGGTGCAGGACGCGCTGGGCAACACGGTCACCTCGTCCACCGCCAGCATCACGGTGGCCATCGGCGCCAACCCGAGCGGAGGCATTCTGTCCGGCACCAACCCGCGAAACGCGGTGGCGGGGCTCGCCACCTTCAGCAACCTTTCCATAGACAGGTCCGGCACCGGCTACACGCTGACGGCCTCGGGGACGAGCCTCACTGGCGCCACCAGCGGCAGCTTCGACATCACCGTGGGCACGGCCACCAAGCTGGCCTTCACCGTGGCCCCCTCGAACGCCACCGCGGGCGCCGCCCTCGCGCCGGCCGTCGCGGTCACCGTGCAGGACGCCTTCGGCAACACCGTCACCTCGTCCACCGCCACCGTCACCCTGGCCATAGGCACCAACCCGGCGGGTGGCGCCCTCTCCGGCACGAACCCCTTCAACGCCTCCGCCGGCGTCGCCGCCTTCAGCAACCTCTCTATCGACAAGGCGGGGGTGGGCTACACCCTCACGGCGTCGTCTCCCGGGCTCACGGGCGCCGCCAGCCCGAGCTTCGACATCGCCGTCGGGGCCGCCAACAAGCTTGTTCTCAGCGTCGGTCCCACGAGTGCAACTGCCGGCGCCGCCATCGCCCCGGCCGTCGTGGTGACGGTGCAGGACGCGTTCGGCAACACGGTGACCTCGTCCGCTACCAGCATTACCCTCGCCATCGGCACCAACCCGGGGGGAGGTGTCCTCTCCGGCACCAACCCCAAAAACGCGGTAGCGGGTGTCGCCACCTTCGGCAACCTCTCCATCGACAAGACGGGGGTGGGGTACACCCTCACCTGCGCGGCAGTCGGCCTCGCCGGCGCAAGCAGCGGCGCCTTCGACATCGCCCCGGGAGTCGCCAACAGGCTGGCCTTCTCAGTGGCGCCCAGCAACGCCACCGCGGGCAGCAGCCTGGCCCCGGCCGTGGGAGTGACGGTGCAGGACTCCTTCGGCAACACGGTCACCTCGTCGACGGCCAGCGTCAGCCTCGCCATCGGCGCCAACCCGGGCAGCGGCGCTCTCTCCGGCGCGAGTCCGGTGAGCGCGGTGGCCGGAGTCGCCACCTTCAGCGGCCTGTCTATCGACAAGGCGGGGGTCGGCTACACGCTCGCCGCCTCCTCCGGAGTCCTCCTCGGCGCCACCAGCGGGACGTTCGACATCGTGCCTGGTGCGGCCAACAAGCTGGCCTTCACGACGCAACCGGCCACCACCTCCGCCGGCGCGGCCATCACCCCCACCGTCACCGTGCAGGACGCCCTCGGCAATGCCGTCACCTCGTCCACCGCCAGCATCACGGTGGCCATCGGCGCCAACCCGGGCGGAGGCGCTCTGTCCGGCACCAACCCGAAGAGCGCGGCTTCGGGAGTCGCCGCCTTCGCCAACCTCTCCATAGACAAGGTCGGGGTGGGCTACACGCTGACGGCGACCGCCGCCGGGCTCGTCGCAGCCACCTCGGTCGCCTTCAACGTCAACCCCGGGGTCGCCACTCGGTTGGCCTTCACCGCGCAGCCGCAGGGGACGACGGCTGGCGGGGCCCTGACTCCGACGGTGACGGTCGAAGACGCCTACGGCAACACGGTGCCCACCGCGACGCCCAGCGTCACCGTGGCCATTGGTGCCAACCCGGGCGGAGGCGTGCTGTCCGGCACCAACCCGAAGAGCGCGGTGGCGGGAACGGCGTCCTTCAGCGATCTGTCCATCGACAAAACGGGCACCGGCTACACCCTCACGGCCTCCGCGAGCGGCCTTTCCGGGGCTACCAGCGCCGCCTTCGACATCACGGTGCTGGCGGCGTCGAAGGTGGCCTTCACTGTCCAGCCCACCGGCGCCACGGCCGGCGCCAGCCTGTCCCCGTCGGTGGTGGTGGAAGTGCAGGACTCGTTCGGCAACACGGTGGCGGGGTCGTCCGCCAGCGTGACCCTCGCCATTGGCGCCAACCCGGGCGGCGGCGCGCTCGCAGGCACGGTGACGGTGAGCGCCGTCAACGGAGTGGCGACGTTCTCCACTCTCTCCGTGGACAAAGTGGGAGTCGGTTACACCCTCATC
>JAHFDQ010000686.1 GCA_023248915.1 Archangiaceae bacterium
CTCGGGCTCACCGGGCAGTTGCTGGCGGCCGACCCCGACTACGCGCAGGGCGCCTACCCGCCGGGCGCGGGGCCGCGCCGCACCCTGAAGAAACTGCGGCTCGAGATGACACGGCGGTTGTTTACCCGCGAGCACCTGGCGGCCACCTTCCCCGACTCGTTCGCCGTCGATCGCCACCTCGAAGCGGACGCCGACGCCTTCGCCGCGGGGTTCGACGCGAACTGCTACGCGCAGCTCTGCGCGGCCTACGCATGCGCCGACTTGGCCGAGAGCCTGCCGAAGATCACCGCGCCGGTGCTGCTCGTCGCCGGGTCGTCCGACACTGTGGCGCCCCCGGCGCGGGTGCGCGACACCTACCACGTGCTCACCGCCGCCGGGGTGAAGGCCCGGTACTACGAGCTGCAGCACGACGGCGGCCACGGGGCGCTCTTGGCGGACGAGGCCGCGCTGATCGGACCGATGAGCGAGTTCCTCAGCCGGTTGTAGCCTTTCCGTTCAGCGCAACCGCGCCATCCGCCCGCGGAGCGCCTGGACCAGCATGTCGATCGCCGTCTCGTTGTTGCCGCCGTGCGGGACGATGATGTCGGCGTGGCGCTTCGAGGGCTCGACGAAGCCGAAGTGCATCGGGCGCACGTGGCGGAAGTACTGGGTGACCACGTGATCGAACTCGCGGCCGCGCTCTTTGATGTCGCGGGTGAGCCTGCGGATGATTCGGACGTCGTCCTCGGCGTCGACGAAGATGCGCACGTCGAGCTCGCGGCGAATCGCCTCGATGTGCAGCACCAGAATTCCCTCGATCAGCACCAGCTCGCCGGGCTGCACCGGGACGGTGCGCTTCTCGCGGGTCGAGGTGACGAAGTCGTAGACCGGCTTGTCGATGGCGACCCCGGCCTTCAGCACCCGCAGGTGGTGGACGAGCAGGTCGGTGTCGAAGGCGTCGGGGTGATCGAAGTTCAGCTCGCGGCGCTCGGCGAGGGCCAGGTCCGACAAGTCTTTGTAATACGAGTCCTGGTCGATGAAGGCGACCCGGCTGGCGGCCAGCCCTTCGTGAATCTTCCGGGCGACGGTCGTTTTTCCCGACGCGGTGCCGCCGGCGATGCCTACGACGAGAGGGGGCGCCATGGCGGCTACCTACCGAAGCGCGGGGGGGCGCGCAAGCGGGTCGGCCGGCGTTGACCGTTCGAGGGGGCTCTGCGACGGTCCGCCCATGGGGACTCAGGCGCTGTTCGACCGGGGCGCGCACGGCTACGACGTGCTGACCTCGCAGGAAGTCTGGCGGCGCCACTGCCGCGAGATGGCGGCGCTGGTGCCCGGCAAGCGCGTGCTGGACCTAGGCATCGGGCCCGGCGTGTCGGGCATCGAGATGGCGCGCGCGACCCCGGGCACCCGGGTGTTCGGCCTCGACTTCTCGATCGGAATGCTGGCCCGCGCCCGGAAGGCGGTCGCCGCGTCCGGGCTGGAGTTGCCGCTGGTGCGCGCCGACGCCACCTACCTGCCCTTCCGGGACGGAGCCTTCGACGGCGCCACCGGCCACAGCTTCCTGTACCTGCTCGACGACGCCGCCTCGGTCTTGCGCGACGCGCACCGGGTCGTCCGGCCGGGAGGGAAGGTCGCCTTCCTCGAGCCGAGCGGCATCGGCGGCTTTACGCACCTGCGCGCGGTCGCCAGCTCTTTCGGCCAGGGCCTGCGCTTCGGAACGTCGATGGCGCTGTGGCGATTCTTCTCGGGCGTGCACGGTTCGTTCACGGCGACTTCCCTGGCCGAGCTGCTCGTGGGCGCCGGCTTCGCCCGGCCCGAGGTGACGCCCACCCTCGGCGGCCTGGGCCTGTTGGCGAGCGCGCACCGGGACTGACGGCTCAGACCGGAAGCACGAGCGCTCGGCGGCCGGCCGTGGCGGTGAGCGCACCCGGTGGTGGTCCGATGGTAGGACCAAGACTGAAGGCGCGCGCCGCCCTCTCTCTATCCCTTCGCGCCGTAGAGCCCGCTCGCGATTGTCCCGTGCATGCCCGCCTCGTAGCCGCGCCGGTCCTTCGGGGACAGGGCGCGTTCCATCGTCTTCGTGAGCACCTGGGCGTGCTTCATCGAGTCGAGCCGCGCGGCGATGGCGTCCATGGGCGCGTCGTCCGTGCGCCAGGCGACCCTTTCGAAGGCGGCCAGGTCGAGCAGAGCCGAGTAGCCGCGCAGCGTCTTCTCGCCTTCGACGTTGTAGTAGTCCTCGAAGTAGGTGAGCACCAGCTCGCGCAGTGTGCGGTGAATCGGTTCGCGGAAGCGCAGCCCGGCGAAGTTCGACTTCGCGACCGCTCCGAGCCGGCCGTTCTGGCGGAACGGCGCCAGCACGTGATCGTCGTCGCGCACCGCCCGAAGATCGAGCACGAGCGCCGGGTGGCCGAGCCGGCGAAGGCAGGCGGCGGCGAAGACGGCTCCGTCGAAGCAGTGGGCCTTGCCGTCCTTCATCACCTTGCGCGGGCACCGGTAGAACAGGTCGTCGCTGTACGGCACCGCGTCGAGGAACTCTTGAATCCGCGCCGGAGTGTCGAGCCGGCCGAGCAGCGCCCGCTCGCGCGCCGTCCAGGGCTCGCTGGCCGATGCCCGGGCCCGCCTCATTCCGCCCTCATCGCTTCGACGGGGTCGAGCCGGGCCGCGCGGGCGGCGGGGTAGATGCCGAACACCAGGCCGACCCCCGAGCTCATTCCCAGCGAGAGCGCCACCGCCCAGGTCGGGACGTCCGTGTACAGCCCGAGCATCCACCGCCCGAGGCCGGCGAGGCCGAAGCCCAGCGAGACGCCGATGACGCCGCCGAGCAGCGACAGGGCGATCGCCTCGGTGGCGAACTGGGC
>JAHFDQ010000687.1 GCA_023248915.1 Archangiaceae bacterium
ATCGCCGACTCGGGAGTGTCGATCTTGTCCATCATCAACGTCTCGCGCAGGTACGGCCCGACGTTGAGGTTGTCGATGAAGAGGACCTTGAACTCCTTGATGCCCCGCTTCAGCAGGTCGTCGATCTTCTCCTGCGAGACTTCCTCGTTGCACTCGAGGATGACCTCGCCCGTCGCCTCGTCCACCACGTCGTAGGCCGAGACCTTGGTCCACAGCTCGTCGCCGTCGATGGGCAGCGTCTTCATCTTCGCCGCTTCGAGCTTCTTCAGGGCGGCGCGGGTGAACTTGCGGTTCTTCTTGACGATCACCTCGCCCGACTTGGTCTTGATGTCGTGCGTGGCGCGCTGGCCGGGCAACAGCTCGAGCTCGACCGACTTCTCGAACTCGGTCGGCGAGAGGATGAGAATGGTCTCGGTCGCGTAGTAGTAGTTGAGAATCTCTTCGGTCGACCCCTTGAAGTTGACCGGGTTCTTCTTGGCGGTGTCGGGCACCGCGCCCAACGCGCGGATCAGCACCGTGGCCGGCAGCTTCCTGCGCCGGTCGATGCGCACGTACAGCAAGTCCTTGTGGTCGAACTCGAAGTCGAGCCACGAGCCGCGGTACGGGATGATGCGGGCGTTGTACAGAAGCTTGCCCGACGAGTGGCTCTTGCCCTTGTCGTGGTCGAAGAAGGCGCCCGGCGACCGGTGAAGCTGGCTGACCACCACCCGCTCGGTGCCGTTGATGATGAAGGTGCCGTTCTGGGTCATCAGCGGAATTTCGCCGAAGTAGACCTCTTGCTCCTTCACGTCGCGAATCGACTGCGCGCCGGTCTCTTCGTCCTTGTCCCAGACCACCAGCCGCACCACCACCTTGATGGGCGCCGAGTAAGTCATCCCCCGCTGGTGGCACTCGTCGACGTCGTACTTCGGCTTCTCGAGGTGGTAGCTGACGAACTCGAGCGACGAGGTCTCGTTGAAGTCGCGAATCGGGAAGACCGACTTGAAGACGCCCTGCAGCCCGACGTCGTCGCGCTTCTCGGGCGCCACATCCGCTTGCAGGAACTTCTCGTAGCTCTGCTTCTGGATGTTGATCAGGTTCGGAATGTCGATGATCTTCTGGATCTTCGCGTACGTCTTACGGATGCGGAAGTTGTTCTGAACGGTCGACGGCATTCGAACCTCTAGGGACTTCTAGGAAGCGGCAAAGCCGGCGCCCTCAAATCGAGGGTTCGCCGGCTCGGGGTCGAGAGCGGAGGCCTCGCGGGCCCCCGCTCTCGTCTTCGTTTCACTTGATCTCGACGGTGGCTCCGGCTGCGGTGAGCTGGTCCTTCATCTTCTTGGCGTCGTCCTTCGACACGCCCTCCTTCACCGTCTTGGGAGCGCCCTCGACCAGGTCCTTGGCCTCCTTCAGGCCCAGGCCGGTGATCGTCCGGATCTCCTTGATGACGTTGATCTTGTTCGCGCCCGCCGCGGCCAGGACGACCGTGAACTCGGTCTTTTCCTCGGCCGCCGCCGCTGCCGCGCCCGGAGCGCCGCCCGCCGCGACCGCAACGGCCGCCGCGGAAACGCCCCACTTCGTCTCGAGCTTCTTCACCAGGTCGGCCGCTTCCATCACCGTCAGGGCCGACAGGCTGTCCACGATCTGATTCAGGTCTGCCATTTTCGTATTCCTTCTATCTAACGGGCCGTCGTGCTTTCCAGCTACCGGGCCCGATGAATGGGTTGCTCGTTCGGTTACCTAGCTTCTCTTCGAGGTCACTGTTGGGCAGCGCGCGCCTGGAGAACCCGCGCCAGCTTGGAACCTGGCTCGGCGATCGTCCTGACGAGCTTGCCCGCAGGTTGGTTGATCATTCCGAGGATCTTCGCTCGCAGCTCGTTCAGCCCCGGCAGCTTCGCCAGCGCCTTCACGCCTTCGGCGTCGGTCTTCTTACCGTCGATCACCGCGCTGCGGACCTTGATCGTCTCGAGGTCCTTGATGAACTCGGAGAGGATCTTCGCCGGAGCAATGACGTCGCCGTAGCTCAGCGCCACGGCCACCGGCCCGTGGAAGTCGTCGCTCACCAGCTCGAGGGGGGTACCCTTGGCTGCCCGCTTCGCCAGCGTGTTCTTCAACACCTTGTACTCGACGCCGCCGTCGCGAAGCTTCTTGCGCAGCTTCGTCACGGTCTCGACCGACACCTTCGAGAACTCCGCGACGATCGCCGCCTTGGTCCTGGCGAACTTCCCGTTCAGGTCCTTGATGACCAGCTCTTTCTCGCTCTTCAGCACTCTTGACTCACCTCCTCAATGACCTGGCCAAAGTGCAGAGCGAGTGAGCCAAACGAGCCTCTTCGCACCCTTTGACTCGGCAGGGCTGGCCAGCTTCGGCCGTTTGAGCTCGACACCCTTCTCGAGCCCCTGCTGTCTCCGTCCAGGGGAAAGACGCCTTGCATTTTCGCTTGGCGTCTGAATTGCAAAAGCCGGGGGCCTATAACCGAAGCGGCCCCCGGCGTCAACTGCCACTGTCCACTATCTGGCTACGCCCGGTGCCGGGCGTTGATCTCGGTGGTGTCGATCTTGATGCCCGGCCCCATGGTGGTCGAGACCGCGATGGCCTTCAGGTAGACGCCCTTGGCCGTCGGCGGCTTCTGCTTCATCACCAGGTCGATGAGGACGGTGAAGTTTTCCCGCAGCTTGTCGGCCGAGAACGACGCCTTGCCGACGGGCGCGTGCACGATGCCCGCCTTGTCGACGCGGAACTCGATCTTGCCGCCCTTGGCGTCGCGGACGGCCTTGGCCACGTCCATCGACACGGTGCCCACCTTGGGGTTCGGCATCAGGCCCCGGGGGCCCAGCACCTTACCCAGG
>JAHFDQ010000688.1 GCA_023248915.1 Archangiaceae bacterium
CAAGTTTCGAGAGCACCGGGGTGGATTAAGGCGTTGCCATCGTCGCAGTCGGGGCCGCCACAGGCGGCCGACGCGTAGCCGTCGCCGTCCGCGTCGGCGCAGGTGCAGGACTCGTCGACTCCGTCGCAGTTCTGGTCGATGGCGTCGCCGCACAGCTCGGCCGCCCCAGGGTGAATCGCCGCGTTGGTGTCGTCGCAGTCCGTGCCCCCACAGGAAGCCGCCTGGTAGCCGTCGCCGTCCGCGTCGGGGCAGACGCAGGCCAGGTCGGCGCCGCTGCAGTCCTGGTCGATGCCGTCGCCGCAGGTCTCGGTCGCACCGGGGTGAATCGCCGAGTTGGTGTCGTCGCAGTCGTTGCCCCCGCACGCCGCCGCCGGATAACCGTCTCCGTCCGCGTCGGGGCAGATGCAGGCAGGGTCTGCCGCATCGACGAGGTTGTTGCAGTCGTTGTCGATTCCGTCAGCGCAGAGCTCGGCGGCTCCGGGGTGGACGGTAGCCAGGGTGTCGTCGCAGTCGGCGCCGCCGTAGCGCGGGTCGGCATGGCCGTCGCCGTCCTCGTCCTTCTTCCGCATCGAGAAGGAGTAGGGGTGAGTCGATGAGCCGGTGTTTTCCACCCATAGGAAGAAGGTGCGGCCCGGCTGCCAGGGGTAGGCGCTGGCGTTCGTCGAGAGCAGCTGCTCGAAGGTGTGGTCGGGCCCGTTGCTGCGCCAGAGGTAGCTCGACGGCGTCGGCAGCGTCCCTTCCTCCAGGTAGAACTTCACCGACGAGTCGTGGGTGGCGCTGTGAATCCACAGGGCGGCGTCGGTGGGGGTGTCGAGGCGGTAGAGCGCGCTCGCCCCGGCGGCCAGGCTGCCCGACGCCGTGCCCCCGTAGAACGAGAGGGTGCCGTACGAGAGCGCCGCGCCCAGCGTCGACGAGGTAATGTCGAAGACGGCGTCGGTCAACGCATACACGCCCAGGTAGTAAGTGGTGGCCGGCCGCACCGGCGGGACGGTGAGGGCGTAGGTGCCGGGAGTGTCGAAGGGGTACGTCAGGCTGCTCGAGGCGATGCCGGGGTGGTCGGACACCCAGTCGACCACCCAATTATTGGCGGAGTTGGGACCGAGCGAGTTCGAGCCCGGCGGCACGGTGTCGCGCAGCAGCACCTGGACGTCGCCCAATTCCTGGACGAAGCCGATGCGCCACTCGGCGTTCGGCAGGGTGGGAATGCTCACCGCGTAGTAGCGGATGTCTCCGGCGGCGAGCGCCTGGTTGGACTTGCTGCCGGCGGCGAGGTCGAGCGTTTGAACGTCGCCGGTCGAGACAATCAACCGGTACCGGGCGTTCGAAGTCCCGGCCGCCTGGACCATCAACCACCAGGTGCCCGGCGTCAGTTGCCGAGCGGCGACGTCGAGCGGCACCCAATTGCCGTAGCCGGTGCCGGCGCTTTCCTGCGACCGGTCGAAAGCCGGATAAAGGCTGCCGTTCGGTTCGTTGTGCGAGAGCGTGGGCGGCGCTCCGACGCGGAGGTACAGGTTCGGGTCGCCGTTCAGCGCCACGAGAGTGGTGTGCAACAGCCCACCGTTCCCTGCGGGGACGGTCACCTTGTAGAAGTGCAGCTCGCCCTGGCCGAGGTCGACGCCGGGGTCGCCCGTGTTCGGGTTCACGACCGGCCCCCCGTCGGGCTGAATGCCGGTGTCGCCGAAGACCGAGTTGGCGGCCAGCGGCATCGCCCAGGTCAGCGGCGCCAGCTCGACCGCGACCGGCCGCTCGGCGCGCACGGCGCTGTTGGTGAGCGAGTAGTCGGCGATTCCAAGAGCGCTGACCTGCAGGAACCAGGTCCCCGCGGTCAGCAGCGTCGGCGCGATGACGGTCTGCTTGTCCTCGCTGTCCAGGTCCGAGACGGTGTCCGAGGGTGGGGCGCCCTTGCGTGCGCGCAGGTGCACGGCGCCGTTGCTGGCCGCGATGTCGATGCGCCAGGCGCTGACGGGCTCGCCGTTGTCGAGCGCGAGGCTTGCCGGGACTTCCACCTGGTAGTAGTGCGCGCCTCCTGCGGGCAGGTGCTGGTTCAGCACCTCGTGGGTGCCGCCGTTGCCGGCGTTCTGCGCGGCGTCGACGTTGAGGGCCCCCGGCGCCTCCGCCTTGACCTCGAGGTCGTATTGCATGTCGGCGGTGGTCCCGGCCTGCACCAGCACGGTGTAGTCGCCCGCTGCGGGTTCGCCCCAGGTCACCGCCTCGGTCCCCCACTTGTCGAAGGACCAACCCCCCTCGCCCGCGTAGTTGTACGGGTAGACATAGGCCTGTGTGGGAATCTGGCCGGAGCCCGCAGCGTCCTTGCGCACCATGAGCTGCGGCTCTCCCACGCGGTTCGCCAGTCGCACTTCGATGCCGGTCAAACCCGCCGGGACGCTGAAGCGGTAGGCCTGTTCCTTGCCGTAGTCGAGCTGCTCGGAAGGCCAGGTCAACGGAGTGCCCACCGCGAGTGCCGAGCCGGTCTTGTCCTTGACGGTGACGTCGCCGTGGCTGGTCAGCGTGAAGGCGGCCGGCGCAGCGCCGGTGTGCCAGGAGTCCGCCGGGAAATCGCCCTCGCTGACCACCGCCAGGTAGTAGGTGCCGGGCTGGACTTGGGCGTTGCCGTCGTCTGGGTACTTGTAGAAGTAGTCGGGCCCCGGTTTCGACCGGCGCGTCCCCGACAGGCAGGTGGGTTGGCCCAGTTCGTTGCAGGCGGTGGCGATGTTGGGCAGCGCCCCGTAGCCGACCGCGAGCAGCGCCTCTCCGGCGGTGGGCGTCAGCTCGACCGACCAGCCGGGGGAAGTCGCCGGCACCGTCACCCGGTAGTAGGCCGCCTC
>JAHFDQ010000254.1 GCA_023248915.1 Archangiaceae bacterium
GTTCCTCGCCATCGAGTCGATGAAGGAGACGCGGACCTCCGAATTGACCGGCGTCTACGGCAAGGTGACCCACACCGACACGGGAATTCCGGCGAGCCGCGAGGCCGAGCTGAACACCTGGCGGTGGGTGAAGTACGGCTCGGGCGCGGCCTTCTACGCGGTCTGGGCCGCCGGCGTGTTCGACGCCATCTACCACCACGAAGACGAGGTGGTGACCACGTCCATCGCCCAGGTGCCGGTGCCCGCGCCCCGCCCGACCGAACCCAAGCCGGTGGCGCCCGCTCCCGACAGGCGCGGAGACGCGGCGCCGGTCCCCACCCCTCGACCTTTTCTCTTTCCCACCTCCGGCGGACTCGGCGCCGGAGTCACCTTGCATTTCTAGCCCGTAGAGGTCCGCGCCATGGCCAGTCTCACCGTCAAGAGCCCCGATGGAAAAACGCGAGCGGTGAACCTGCTCAAGCGCATCACCAGCATCGGCCGCGGCGAAGACAACGACGTCAAGCTCGACGACCCCAGCGTCCCCGAGCACGCGCTCCACGTGATGTTCGACGGCAGCCGCTACCAGGAGGGCAGCCACGAGGGCGACTTCGTGGTGAACGGCAAAACCCGGGGCGAGCACGTGCTGGGGCCGTCCGACGTCATCCGGGTGGGGGCGTGCGAGCTGACCTTCGGCGCGGCCGACGCTCCGATGGGCGAGGCGGCGATGATCCCCACCAAGGCCAAGCCCGACTCTCTCAACCCCGACGCGCACACCTTCGAGGTGCCGGGCGTGCCGGGCCGCGAACTGGCCGCGCTGCGCCGGCTGACCGCCTTCTCGAGCAAGCTGTTGCAGAGCTACGACCTCGACCGGCTGCTCGAGAACCTGATGGACGAGGTGATCGACGTCGCCCGCGCCGACAAGGGCTTCCTCATCTTGATGGAGAACAATGATCTCCGGGTGAAGGTTGCCCGGAACATCTCGCGCGAGAACATCGAAGACGCGATCGAACGGGTGTCCGACTCGATCGTCGCCAAGGTGGTGAAGACTCAGAAGCCGCTGATCATCTCGGACGCCCTCGACGACCCCGAGTTCAAGTCGTCAGAGTCGGTGGTGAACCTGAAGCTGCTCTCGGTGATGTGCGCGCCGCTGATGCACAAGGGCGAGCTGTTCGGGCTCATCTACGTCGGCAACGACCGGCTGGTGAACCGGTTCGAGTCGAAGAGCCTCGACACCCTCACCGTCTTCGCGGCCCAGGCGTCGCTCATCTTGCAGAACGCGATGCTGGTGAACGACCTGAAGCTCGACAACACCGAGCTGCGCAAGAAGCTCGAGGACCAGCGCTACGGAGACATCATCGGCGCCTGCCAGGGCATCCGCGACATCACCAAGCGCATCGACAAGATCGCCCCGAACGACATCTCGGTGCTGATCACCGGCGAGACGGGCACCGGCAAAGAGCTGATCGCCCGCGAAATCCACCGCCGGTCGCCCAGGGCCAAGGGACCGTTCATCACCATCAACTGCGGCGCGATTCCCGAGAACCTGCTCGAGAGCGAGCTGTTCGGCCACGCCAAGGGCGCCTTCACCGGAGCGGTCGCCACCAAGCAGGGCAAGTTCCAGGCGGCCATCGGAGGCACCCTCTTCCTCGACGAGATCGGCGAGATGCCGCTGCAGCTGCAGGTGAAGCTGCTCCGGGCGTTGCAGGAACGGGTCGTCTACAAGGTCGGCGACAACCGGGGCGAACCGGTGGACATCCGCGTAGTGGCCGCCACCAACAAGGTGCTCGAGGACGAGGTCAAGACCAGCCGCTTCCGCGAAGACCTCTACTACCGGCTGAACGTGGTGACCCTGAAGATGCCGCCGTTGCGCGAGCGCGGGGACGATCTCATCGCGCTCGGCAAGTACTTCCTCCAGAAGTACACCAAGGAGTTCAACTCGAAGGCCCGGGGATTTACGCCCGCCGCCACCATCGCCATGAAGAAGTACTCGTGGCCGGGCAACATCCGCGAGCTCGAGAACCGGCTCAAGAAGGCGGTGGTGCTGGCCGACAAGGCGCTGCTCGGGTCGGACGACCTCGATCTGCGCCCCGAGAACCTCGACCCGATCATGCCGCTGGCGCAAGCCAAGGAGGAGTTCCAGAAGCGGTACATCAACGAGGTGCTCGAACGGAACAACAGCAATCGCACCAAGACCGCCAAGGACCTGGGGGTCGACCCGCGGACCATCTTCCGCCACCTCGAGAAGCTCGAAGCCGAGCGGACGGGCCGGGTACTCCCTCCCGACGAGACCGAGGCCGACGAGCTGGTATGACTTTCGCGCCGTTTTCACCGAGACCTACGTGTCGCGATCGGGGCGAAGCTACTGCCCCCGGGCACCGCCTTCGCAGGCTAAGTACCTGGATTGACTAGTGGGTTGCGTCCTTCACAGGGTGGCAAGCCGGTTGCTCAGCCCTACCCGTGTGAGGTGGATGTTGGGCCTGGTCGCGGCCGCGGCGGTCACCGGGTGCCTCTTGCCACAGGACGACCATTTGCTTTCCGACTTTCCAACCAAGCCGAACTCGCCGCCCCGCATCGTCGGGTTGGTCGACCCCGGCCAGCAATTCACCTTCGTCGACGTGGGCTCGGGCTGTCCGACCAAGGCCACGTTCAAGGTGACGGTCGCCGACCCCGACACGGCCGACCTCATCCGGGTGCACTGCTTCATCGACCCGGGCAACGAGACTCCGCGCACCTACATCGAGGGCGACTCAAAAAGCGGGGGCACTCTGGGCCGCGTCACCTCGAGCTGCGAGCTGCCGCTGTCCGTCGGCACCGGGCTGGGCGTGGTGGGCGAGCACTTCGTGAAGATTCTGGTCGCCGACGGCGAGTTCGCCGGCACGACGACGATTCCGCGCCCGGTCACCAACCCCGACGGCGGCCCCGCCCTCGAAGACCCCAGCTACACCGACGACTTCACCTGGGTGGTGCAGTCGCGCAACGAGCCCTGCGCCACGCCATGAACCGCCGCCTGCTCACAGCCGCGACGGTGGCCTGCCTCTTGGGCGTGGGGTGCATGGGGTCCACTTTCGAGCCGTCGGCCTGTTCCGACGACTCGCAGTGCGGAGCCGGAATGCTTTGCTGGCCCGAAGGGTGCGTCGACGCCAACCGCAACCTGGTGATCGAGGTGACCGCCAACACCAGCTCGGGCCACCACGCGCAGGACTTCCCCGTCGACACCCTTTCGGCGGCGCAGAACATCGAGATGTTTCCTCCGACTTCGCTGGTGGGCGACATCCAGCAGCGGAACATGTCCGTCCAGAACATCGACGCCACCAAACCGTACACCTACCCGGTGACGGTGCGCGCGGTCGGGCAGAGCGCCCTGATTCCGGGGGTGCTGCGGCGCTACGAGGCGACCTTCAGCTCGCTCGAGCGGGGCGCCTACTCGATGTTCATCGGCGCCGGCACCTACGACGTCAGCGCCGCGGCGGCCGACACCTCGATTCCCGTCGACGCCCGCCCCGCGGTTGGAGTCTCGCCCGGCGCCAACTCCAGCGTCAGCTTCATCTTCCAGGGCCCGGACACGGCGGTTCCGCTGGCCGGCCTGTTGGTGCGCAGCCGGGCGGTGCCCCCCATTCGCGAGACGCTGGTCTCGGCCAAGATGGAACTCCAGGCCTTCGACCCCACCACCCGGAAGGCGCTGTCCCAGCGCGTCCCGGCGGGCAAGGACGACGGCGCCTTCACCCTCTGGGTCGACCCCGCGGTGAACAGCCTCGACACCTTCCTCGTCACCGCCACCCCGTCCGACCCGTCCTCGGTCGTGCCGACCAAGACGTTCGTCCTGACCCGCCCGCTGCCGACGCAGTTGGTGCTCGAGATGGGCCCCTACGGCCAGAGCCTTCCGGGCATCACCGGCACGGTGCGTGGCGCCGACGGCCAGCCGGTCGCCGGAGCGACGGTTCTCGTCGAGGGCACCGTCGGCGGCGGCGGCACCTACCGCACCCACACCGTCACGACCGACGAGCAGGGGCTGTTCCGGCTCGAGGCCTTCCTGAGCCCGGGCGACACCACCTTCGTCCTCACCGCGATTCCGCCGGCCGGCAGCCCGTCGGGCATCTTCCGCGGCCCGGTGCGCGTGCTCACCGCCAACGTCGAGGGCTATTTGGCTCCGAACAGCTTCACCTGCCCCGCCCGCATTCAGTTGACCGGCCAGTTGCTGCTGCCGGACGGCTTGAGCACTCCCGCCGCGCGCGTGAAGGTGCTGGCCGAACCCACGGCTTCCGCCAACGGGGGAATGCTGCCGCCCCTGACCTACTCGACCGTCACCGGCGACGACGGCAAGTTCGCGCTCTACCTCGACCCGGCCGACTTCCGGCTGGACTTCCTCCCGGACGGCGACGTCCCTCGCCGCAGCCGCTTCATCTCGGTGCGGTTCGACCTCGACGCCGACGGCGGCGTAGGGGCGATGGCGCTCGACCCCTTCACGCTGGCGAACGGCCGCAAGGTGACCGGCGTCGTCACCTCGCCTCAAGAGAAGCTGATCTCGACGAGCACGTCCGTCCCCTTCGCGGTGGTGCGCTACTTCCACGTCACCAAGGTGGGAGGCACTCCGTCGTCGATACTCCTCGCCGAGAGCGTGTCGGACGAGAAGGGCAACTACAGCATCGTCCTGCCCGACCGGTAATGGCTTTCCAGAGGTAGGGCCCCATGAGTTAATGTGCCGCCACGCCTGTGCTTGGTGGAGGGGGGCCCCATTCCTCGGAGAAACGCCTGGTCCGTCATCGCGCTCGCTGGGCTGCTGGTAGCGCCCAGCGCCCGCGCCGCGGCGTTTGGGGCCTCGCCTCCGTGGGTTCAACACGGCCACGTGAAGCAAGGCACGGACTTCATGCAGGCAGTGCAGTTCTCGACCGACGATCCGACGGCGTTTGGGGGCATGAAGTGGGTACTGTCAGGGTGCGGACCCGAGATCGCCTCATGGTTCGACCCTAGGGCGGAGAACGGCGACCCTTGGCCCAGCGACATAGTGTTGCCCTGGCCTGCCGGTGCGACCGTCGTTCCAATCGACGCGTTCGTAAGGGTGCCTGCCGCGGCTCCTCTGGGCCACTACACGTGCGGTTGGTTCGTCACAGCGTGTCCGCCTGCACCGGACGGAGGCGTCGTTTCAATCTGCCTGGGAGCCAACCTCTCAATCGACATCACCGTGACCGACCAGGACTATGTCGACTACTCAGTAAACAGCGCGGTGATGGCGCCGGGTTGCTTCACTCCGGGCAGCCCTATCCGCGCCGAGCTACGCGTCTACAACCACAGCAACGTCGATGTCACCGAAATCCCGGTTCACGTCGAGGTGTTCGGACGCGGACCGAATTGGGAAGTGCTCGACTGGATCGCTTCGGCTGACGGCGCGATTCTCGATGCGCCTGTTCCCCGCTACGGCGCCTACCAGTTCTACTTCAGTGGACCGGTGAGCGTTGGCGTCACGGTTCCAGTCGCCACGCTGCCCGAAGGCGCCTACTTCGCCCAGTTGACGGCGTACAACGACTCAGTGGCCGTGTGGGGCCCCTCGAACCTGGCGTTCACCGTAACTCCTTGCGCCGGCGAATGCGTGGGCGCCGTTCCCTGTCCGTCGAGCAACTGCGTCTTCGGAAGCTGCGGTGTCAGCGGGACCTGTGACTACACCCCCCGCACTGGCAATGCGTGCTGGGACGACAACGCCTGCACCCAGACGGACACCTGCCAGTCGGGCACATGCGTCGGGACCAACCCGGTCACCTGCGCCGCCCAGAGCCAGTGCCACGACGTGGGCGTCTGCGACCCGTCCTCCGGCGTCTGCTCCAACCCGCAGAAGGCGAACGGGACTTCGTGCAGCGATGGCAACACCTGCACGCTGTCCGACACATGCCAGGCCGGAGTCTGTTCGGGGACCACCGCGCCCGACGGGACGGCGTGCGACGACGCCAACGCCTGCACCCAGGTCGACACCTGCGCCTCTGGCAGCTGCACCGGGGCCGACCCGATCACGTGCGCGCCCATCGACCAGTGCCACGACGTCGGCACCTGCAACCCCGCCACCGGCGTTTGCTCCAACCCACCGAGGGCCGATGGCACCGCCTGCGACGACGGCAGCGCCTGCACGCAATCCGACTCCTGCCAAGCGGGAGTCTGCACCGGAGGCACCCCGGTCACCTGCACTGCCCTGAGCCAGTGCCACGACGTCGGCACCTGCAACCCGGCCACGGGCATCTGCTCCAACCCACCGAAGGTTGACGGTGCCGGCTGTAATGACGGCGACGCCTGCACCCAGCTCGACAACTGCATCGGAGGAACCTGCGTCGGCGCCTTTCCCGTTGCGTGCTCGGCCAGCAACCAGTGCCACGATATCGGAACCTGCAATCCGGCGACCGGCGCCTGCAGCAACCCGCCGAAAGCCGACGGCACGTCCTGCAACGACACCAACTCCTGCACCCAGACAGACTCCTGCCAGGCAGGGACATGCTCCGGAAGTAACCCCATCACCTGCGCCGCCCTTGATCAGTGCCATTCCGTCGGCATCTGCAATCCGTCCACCGGCGTCTGCTCCAATCCGCCGAGGGCCGACGGCAGCGCCTGTAACGACGGCAACGCCTGCACCCAGGTCGACACCTGTGTTGGCGGCGCCTGCAGCGGGAGCAACCCGGTCACCTGCACCGCGCCCGACCAGTGCCGCGTCGTCGGCACCTGCAATCCCGCCACCGGAGTCTGCTCGACCCCGCCAAAAGCCGACGGCACACCTTGCGAAGACGGCGACCTCTGCACGACGGACAGCTGCCAGGCGGGTGTTTGCACAGGGTCCGCCTATTCCTGTCCGCCGCCGGATCAATGTCACAGCATCGCTGACGCGCCCAGGTTCTTCCCCACCGGTTCGATGGCAGTTGGGCGCATGCTTCCCACGGCGACACTGCTCCAAGACGGCACAGTCCTGGTGGTCGGAGGCAACAACTCGAGCGGCCTGCTGGCGAGCGCCGAGCTCTACAACCCAGCGACGAGGAACTGGAGTCCCGCCGGGGCCCTTGCCTCCGGTCGCGTGTACCACTCGGCGACGTTGCTGCCGAACGGCAAAGTGCTGGTCGCGGGGGGCCAGGGACTGGCAAGCGCGGGAGTGTACGATCCGGCGACGAACTCCTGGTCCAGTCTTCCGCCCATGTCCACCGTGCGATGGGGGCACACTGCGACGCTGCTGCAGAATGGAAAGGTGCTGGTGGCAGGGGGCTTCACCGGGGCCGCGGTCCTGGCGAGCGCCGAACTCTATGATCCCGCGACGAACGTCTGGACCCCGACCGGAGCAATGGGCGGCGCGCGCTTCGACCACACCGCGGTGCTGCTTTCGAGCGGAGAGGTGCTGGTGGCTGGGGGCAGGGACGGCAGCTACGACGCAGTCGCTGGCGCCGAGCTCTATGACAGCACGGCAGGCGCATGGAGCCCCGCGGGATCGATGGCGACGGCCCGCTATCAGCATGCCGCATCGCTTCTGGCGACCGATGGACAGGTGCTGGTGATGGGAGGCTGGGGTCCCAGCTCGCGCCTGGCCAGCGCGGAGCTGTTCAACCGCGTGACGAACTCCTGGGGGCCGGCCGGGGCAATGGCGACGTCACGAGACGGCCCCACGGCGACGCTTCTACCGGACGGCAAAGTGCTGGTGACGGGGAATGCCTTCGCGGCAGGCGCGGAGCTCTTCGAGCCGGCAACGGGTACCTGGAACTCCGCCGGATCAATGGCCTCTGCGCGCTACTACCCCGCGGCGACGCTGCTGCCCGGCGGCGAAGTGCTGGTCGTCGGGGGCTCAGGCAGCGGCTACCTGGCCTCGGCCGAGCTCTTCTTCGAGACAGCGTGCAACGGCGACGGAACCTGCGCGTACCAGGCCAAGAACGACGGCACCCCGTGCAGCGATGGCGACGCCTGCACCCAGACCGATGCCTGCCAGGCGGGGACGTGCACCGGAGGCAACCCGGTCACCTGCACGGCGCTGAACCAATGCCACGTCGGCGGCACCTGCAGTCCGGCCACCGGCATCTGTTCCAACCCGCTAAAGGCCGACGGCGCGACCTGCAACGACGGCAACGCGTGTACGCAGGTTGACTCCTGCGCCTCTGGCACTTGCAGCGGAGGCAATCCGGTCACGTGCGCGGCCAGCGACCAATGCCATGACGTCGGCACCTGCAATCCGGCCACGGGCACCTGCTCGAATCCGCCGAAGGCTGACGGCACCGGCTGCGACGACGGCAGCGCCTGCACGCAATCGGACTCCTGCCAGGCGGGAGTCTGCACCGGGGGCAACCCGGTCAACTGCACTGCCCTCAGCCAGTGCCACGATGTCGGCACCTGCAATCCGGTCACCGGTGGCTGCTCCAATCCCACGAAGGTCGACGGTGCCGGTTGCAATGACGGCGACGC
>JAHFDQ010000689.1:0-2083 GCA_023248915.1 Archangiaceae bacterium
GGGCTCGTGCACGAGACAGTGCCCGCACAGGCGCTGCCCGAGCACACGTCGCCGACAGTGCACGCCTTGCCGTCGTCGCAGCTGGCGGTGTTGCTGGTGTGAACGCAAGTCCCCGCGCCGTCGCAGAGGTCGTCTGTGCAGACGTTGCCGTCCGAGGTGCACGCGGCGCTCGACAGCTCGGGTGTGTACTCGCAGCCACCGCCGGCACCACAGACCCCGGTGGCCTGGTAGCACTCCGTCGGCGGGCTGGTGCACGAGACAGTGCCCGCGCAGGCGCTGCCCGAGCACACGTCGCTGACAGTGCACGCCTTTCCGTCGTCGCAGGTGGTGTTGCCGGCCTTCGCGGGGTGAGCGCAGCCTCCGCTGCCGTTGCACAGGTCGTCGGTGCACGGGTTGCCGTCGTCGGTGCACGCCGCCGTCGAGGGCTTGGGCACGAAGGTGCACCCGCCGTCCGCCAGGCATGAGCCGACCTGAGAGCACTCGCCAGGTGGCGCGCCGCAGTTGGCGACACCCTGGCACGTGCCGAGCCTGCAAACGTCATTGGCCGTGCAAGCAATGCCGTCATCGCACGAGGCGGTGTTGAACGGGTGGGTGCAGATGCCGGCGCCATCGCAGCGGTCGTCGGTGCACGAATTCGAATCGGGCGTACACCCTGCGGCAGAAGACTTGGGCGGGTAGCTGCACCGCCTGGCGCCAGCGTCAACCTGGACGCAGATTCCCGCCGTCTGGTAGCACTCGCCGGGCTGGGTCACGCAATCGCTCGAGACGCAGCAGTCATCGACCGCGATGCAGCCTCCCGCCGCGGCGCACTCTCGCGTCGCCGCGGGACAGGCGCACGCGCCCGCGCTGCACTCGTACCCAGTACCCGCGTCGCAGTCGGCCGACGTGCAGCACGAGCCGAGCGCGAGGCAGGCGCTGCCACATGCGCGCGTCCCCGCCGGACACGCGCAGCCGCCGGCGTCGCAGACTCCGGGTGAACAGTCGACGCTGTCACAGCAGGCTGACGTGTCGATGCACTCGTCACGGCAATAGCGGGTGCTGGAGCTACAGCGACACGCCCCGCCGTCGCAGCCGGCGTCCGCTCCCGGGGCGCTGCCCTCCCCGCCGTCCGGAAGCGGCCAACCCGCCAGTGGTTCCGCGCAACCCACCAGCCCCGTCGCCAGGGCGCACCATGCGAGCCGAACGAGGGTCATTGGCGGACAGGGGGCGCCGGGCTCTCCGGCGATTACCCGGGCGCGGCTTCCACTCGCTGAATAAGCGCAGCGTGACCCCGCCCTTTCGGTCGGTCGCCCTTCCGTTGCCTTGGAGTCGTCACGACGCACCATGGCTTGGTCATCCTATCGCGAAAGACGCCGGGCTACCTCTAGCCCGGCCCAGCGGTGGCCCCGTCGGCTGCCTCTTTCGCCTTCTTCAACACCTTCTCCAGCGCTTCCGCGCCGCTGTCGCTCATCGCGCTTCGGAGCGCGTCGACCAGTTGGTTGGTCAGGTCCGTCACCATCTTTTCAGGCAGCTTCCCCGCCAGTGCGTGCGTGACCGCGCTGGCGACCGATGAGCCGAGCGTCGCGATCGCGCCGGCCCAGAACTTGTTGGTGTCTTCTTCGAATGACTGTTTCTCCGCGACCAGTCGCTCCTGGTATTCGCTGGCGGAGATCTTCCCGGCTGCGAGGTCTACCTCGAGCTTGCCGAGCTTCTGAAAGTAGGCGAGGGCCAGGTTCCCGACGCCCTTGATCGCGTCTCCCACGACGTCTCTGAAGAGACCGTCGACGACCCCCTTCATGGCCGTCGACAGCCCCTTCGAGCCACCCAACCCGAGCAGCTTGCCGATCTCGAGCTTGCCCGTGTACGCCATGAGAACGCCCGACACCGCTTCCTTGAGTGCCGAACCCGCACCCTTGGCGAAGGATCCGTCTGGTCCGAAGCCATCGACGATCGCTCCCTTGACGGCGCCGTAAGCTGCAGCGATCAGCCCGCCGGGAAGGCCTGTCGCAGCGCCGAGCGCGTTCACGGCCTTGTCGAGCGCGCTGCTCACGGTGTCGGCGATGTTGAAGTTCAGCTCGAGCTTGCCCTCGGCTGCGAAGTGCAT
>JAHFDQ010000689.1:2093-2817 GCA_023248915.1 Archangiaceae bacterium
CATGTTCGAGATGGTGTCCTGCAGCAGTTGCATGTCCTTGGCGACCTGCGCGGCGGTGGCGGTCGGGTCGGCCAGCCGCTTCTCCAGACGCTCGACCAACAACTGCGCTTGATCGGCAATTCGCTTGGCCTGGTCTCCCGCACCGGTGAGTCCCCAGCTGCTCTGCACCGCTTCGATGTCGAGCTTCGCCGCGTCGAGCGCGGACCCGGCCAATTGGCGCAGGCCGTCGGTCACCGGACCACCGGTTCCGACGGGCTCGTCCGGTTTTGGATCAGGCATCTTCGCGGCCTCGAAGATGGCCTTACGCTCGGCGGGCTCAAGCTTGAATCCGTCGGGCGGCAGCTCGAGCTGCATGCCCGGGCGAATGGCGTTCGGGTTCGAGCCGATGACGTACCTGTTCCACGCGTACAGCTCGGGCCAGCGGCTGGTGAGTAGAAGCTTGCTCTTGGCGATCGAAGACAGCGTGTCGTCCGGCACCACCGTGTACACTCCGGGCTTCGTCGCCGGCGGCCCGCCCTTCACGACACCAACGGGCAGCCCGCCGGGCTTCGCGAGAATTGCAGCTCGCTCCTCTTCGCTCAGGGCGAAGTCCGCGGGCGGAATCCGCAGCTCGACCCCGGCGCACGCCTCCGGGTCGTCGCCGAGGACGTTGCGGTTGAACGCGTACAGCTCAGGCCAACGGTTCTCGTCGCCGAGAAGCTCATGGGCGATCGAGGCGAGCGTG
>JAHFDQ010000690.1 GCA_023248915.1 Archangiaceae bacterium
AAAAAGGGCGTGGCAGAATGTCCACCCCCGCATGGGGTGTCAAGCTGGCCTATAACCCGCCCGGCCGAGCGACGCACGCCATGAACCACTTCATCGAAGGCATCTTGAAGATCGCGATTCTCGAGGCGGCCGCGGCCGTCATCGTGGTCGATCGCCTGCTGGCGGCGGCCCCGGCGCCGCGCTTCGAGCGCGGGCGGAAGGCGGCCTACCTGTCGGTCGCGTTCCTGGCCGTCTTCGCCTGGACGCACTTCGGCGCCTTGCGGGGCGGCGGCGGCGTCGTCCACCTCTGGGAGCAGTACCACTTCTACCTGGGCGCCAAGTACCAGAAGGAACTCGGCTGGTTCGACCTCTACAAGGCGACCCTGTTGGCCGACCGAGAGTCGGCGCACGTGCTGGCGGGCGTCACCCAGACGCGCGACCTGCACACCTTCGACCTGCAGCCGGTCGACGAGGCGTTGAAGGACGCGCCGCGGGTGCGCGCCGCCTTCACCGACGAGCGCTGGGCCGAGTTCAAGGCCGACTGGACGCGCATGGCCGCGATGCCCGTCGGGTGGACGTCGATCATCTCGGACCACGGCAACAGCGAATCTCCGGCCTGGGCCATCGTCGCCCACCCCATCGCCAGCCTGGTGCCCTTCACCCACTCGGGCCAGGTCTTCCTCTCGATGCTCGACGTCGTCCTGATGCTGGTGCTGTGGGGCTTCGCCTACCGCACCTTCGGGGTGAGGACGGCCTCGGTGGGCCTGGTGATCGCCGCCAGCCTGCCCAACGTCTTCGATTACAACTTCGGAAGCTTCCTCAGGTGGGACTGGCTGTTCACGCTCGGCATGGCGATGTGCTTCATGAAGCGCGAGAAGTGGGCGACCGCGGGAGCCTTCTTCGGCTTCGCCGTCGCGACGAAGCTGTTTCCGCTCTTCTTCGGGGTGGCGATGCTGGTGCCGGCGGTCGCGGTCACGGTCCGAGAGCGGAAGCTGGCGCGGCGCCACCTGAGGTTTGCCGCCGGGGCGGCGGGAAGCGTCACGGCGGCTGTGGTGCTGTCGTCGACTCTCTGCGGCACTCCCCGCGCCTGGCTCGAGTACAAGGACCGGATCGCGGTGTCGGTGCACGAGAAGTATTACCCGATTCAATACTCCCTGAAGACGGTCTTCCTACAGGTGGCGAGGAGCGCGCCGGGCGAATTCGCCGATCACTGGGCGGCGCCGCTCGACATCAAGCAGGCCCGGCCCGACGTGAACATCGGCGACTACGCCACTTCCTTCTTCCTGGTGCAGCTGGCGTTCACGCTGATCATCGCCGCGGCGCTGTGGCGGGCGGACGAGCTGTCGGCGTTCTCGGCGGGACCGTTCCTGGTCTTCGTCTGGCTGACGGTGAACATGTACTACTGGCACATGCTGGGGCTGGCGGCGCTGGGCCTGTTCCTTCGGAAAGAGCTGCCGCCGCTCTTCGCGCTCCTCGGGCTGCACCTCGTCCTCGCCGTCTTCTACCTCTACCAGCACACCAACCACGGCTACGCCGAACCGTACCTGGTCGCGCTGTTGCTCTCGGTCGGCCTGGTGGCGTTCGGCGCGGCCGAGGGCTTCGAGTTCGGACGCGTTGCTCAGCGAGTCACGGCTTGGCTGAAGCCCGCGCCACGCCGCTCGAGAGCGAAGTGAATCGGCCGAGTGCGTTGCCCGCCGGCGAGCTTCCCCTTCGCCCCGGGCTCCACCTGACGCACAAGCCGGTGGGGCCGACGAGCGCGGCCTTCATGAGAGAGCTGGCCTCCGCGGAAAAGGTCCGGGCCGTGCCGGTGAGCCACGGCGGTTCCCTCGACCCGTTCGCCGAGGGGCTGCTCTTGGTGCTGGTGGGGCAGGCGACGCGTTTCCTCGACCTGTTTCACGCGGTGCCGAAAACCTACGTCGCCGAGGTGTGTTGGGGCATCGAGACGGACTCCGGCGACCCTCTGGGAACGCCGGTAGCCGAGGGCGACGCCTCGGGGTTGACGGCAGCCGCGCTCGACGCCGCGCTGGCGGGCTTCATCGGCTGGACCGACCAGGTGCCACCGACCACCAGCGCCAAGAAGGTGGAGGGCGAGCCGGCCTACGCGCGCGTCCACCGGGGAGAGTCGGTAGCCTTGCCCCCGTCGCGGGTCTACCTGCACCGCGCCCGCTGGCTGAAGCACGACCCGGGCTCCGCTCAGCCCGAGTTGAATCCCCGTTCCGTTCAGCCCGAGCGAAGTCGAGGGCCTTCGCAGCCCCCACGCACGAGCCGCCTCGAGCTCGAATGCCGGGGAGGCTTCTACGTCCGCGCGCTGGCCCGCGATCTCGGCCGGAAGCTCGGCGTCCCCGCACACCTGAAGCGCCTATCGCGCACTCACATCGGCCCGTGGAGAGACCCCGGCCCCGAAGGGCACGTCGAGGTGCCGGGAACCCAACTGCTGCCCTGGTGCTCCTCGCGAACCGTCACGCCGGAGGAATTGCGCTCTCTGCGTCGCGGCCGGCCAATCGCGCGCGGCGCGCTGATGGGCCCCGCCTGGAAGTGCCCCGACGGCTTCCCCGACCCGGAAGGGCCGGTGCGGGCGTACCTCGACGGTGCGCTGGTCGCTCTGCTCGACCTGCGAGATCACCAACTAAGGCTCGACCTCGAATTGCGCCCCGGCCTCTGACGGCGCGAGAGCCCGGTCCGGCATTGGGCGCGGGCGTCGACCCGGTGACACGAGCCCCCCCGGCGTCTCTTTGTTGGGCCGCTGCCGAGGAGCAGTCCAACCGTCGAAACTCTCCCTCTGAGAAACTGGCGGCCTGGACGACTTCCCGGCAGGGGGCGACTGGCTCGCTTGCGAA
>JAHFDQ010000691.1 GCA_023248915.1 Archangiaceae bacterium
TTCGAGGGTCAGCCGCTGCCCGCGCTCGACGGCGAACCTGTGGCGGTGGCGCTGCTCGCGGCCGGCGAGCTCGTCTTCGCGCGTTCGGCCAAGTACCACCGCCCGCGCGGCCCCAGCTGCTTCTCGGCGGCCTGTTCGAACTGTCTGATGCGCGTCGATGGCGTGCCCAACGTCTTCACCTGCCGCACGCCGGCCCGCGCGGGGATGCGAGTCGAGCGCCAGAACGCCTACCCCTCGGCGAAGTTCGACGTCTTTGCCGCCACCGACTGGATGTTCCCCCACGGCCTCGACCACCACGCGATGTTCGCCGGAGTCCCGGTGGCGCAGCAGGTGATGTCCACCGTGGCGCGGCACCTGTCGGGGCTCGGAAAGTTGCCCGAGAGCCCGGCGCCCAAGCGCCTCGCCGCCGAGGCGCTGCGCGTTCCCGTCGCCATCGCCGGAGCCGGCCCGGCGGGGCTCGGCGCCTCGCGCGCGCTGGCCGCCGCGAAGGTGCCCCACGTCCTCCTCGAGCGAGACCCCTTCCTCGGCGGGCGCCTCGAGACGGGCGTGCCGGGAACGGACGACCCTGCCCTACCCCAGCTCGCCGAACCGGCCCGGGCCTTCGCACGCCTCGGCACGACGGTGCTCGGCCTGTACGAGGACGAGGCCGGCTGGTTCTTCGCGGCGGTCGGCCTTCAGCCCGACGGCCCGCGGCTGGTGCAAGTGTACGCCGACCGATTCTTGGTCGCCGTCGGCGGTCACCCCCGGCTCTTGCCCTTCGTGAACAACGACCTTCCCGGAATCATCTCGGGCCACGCGGCCGGAGTATTGGTGCGGCGCCACTCGATGCTGCCCGGAGAGAAAGTGGCGGTCGTCGGCCAGGGGGCCGGGCTGTACGCCATGGCCGGGCTGCTCTCGTCGAGGGGGGCGAAGATCTCGGGCATCGTGGACTCCGCGGCGCCCCCGCCCGGGACCAAGGCCCTGCACGGCAGGCCCGAGCGGGCGCACGGCCGGGCCTCGGTCCGGGCGCTGACGGTGCTGTTGGAATCGGGCGAACGCCGGAAGCTCGAGTGCGACGCCGTGGTCGTCTGCCTGCCGCCGGCTCCGGGCTTCGAGCTGCCGCGCCAGGCGGGCGCCCGCATCGCCTTCGACGGGCAGCGCCGCGTCTTCGCCGTCGAGGCCGGCCCCGACGGGCGCACCGCGCAGGAACGGCTCTTCGTCGCCGGCGACGTGGCGGGGGCTACCACCGCGCGCGAGGCCGTCGAGTCCGGGCAGCGCGCCGCGGCCGCGATCGCGCGCGACTTCGAGAGGACGGCGCGGTGAGCAAGGCGCTGGTCTGCACCTGCGAGGACGTGACCGTCGACGACGTCGAGGGAGCGATCGCGAAGGGCTACCACGACATCGAGTCGATCAAGCGCTACACCGGATTCGGCACCGGTGTCTGCCAGGGCAAGGCGTGCCTGTGCGCCGTGGCCGACCTCCTGGCGAAGAAGGCGGCGCTCCCCGACCGGGCCCTCCTGCCCTTCACGCCCCGGCCTCCCCTGACTCCGACCGAGATGTCCGTGCTGGCGACGCTGCCGGTGGACGAGGCGCGCGCTCCCGTCGGCGGGGTGCCAGCCGCGCTGGGCCTGGCCTTCCACGCGCTGCGCCCCGAGGCCCCGGTGAAGCCCCGGGCGAAGATCGTCATCGTCGGCGGCGGCATCATGGGGCTGGCCCTCGCGCACAACCTCGCCCTGCGCGGCGAGCGCGACATCGTCGTCGTCGACAAGAGCTACCTCGCCGCCGGCGCCTCGGGCCGCAACGGCGGCGGCGTGCGCATGCAGTGGGGCACCGGCGCCAACATCGAGCTCGCCAAGAGATCGATGGAACTCATGCGCGGCTTCGCCCGCGAGATGGGCATCAACATCTGGCTGCGCCAGGGCGGGTACCTCTTCCTCGCCAAGACCGAGAAGGTCGCCGACCGGCTGGCCCGCGGCGCCGAGCTTCACAACCGCCACGGCGTGCCCACCCAGATTCTCACCCCCGACGCCGCGCGCGACATCGTCCCCGAGCTGTCGATGGAGGGCGTCGTCGCCTGCGCCTACAACCGCGAGGACGGCGTCATCTTCCCCTGGCCCTTCCTGTGGGGCTACGCCACGAGCTGCGAGCGGCGCGGCGTCGCGGTGGAAACCTTCACCCAGGTGACCGGCTTCGAGGTGTCCGACGGCCGGGTGCGCAAGGTGAAGACTGACCGGGGCGACATCGCCTGCGACACCGTGGTGCTCGCCGCCGGCGCCTGGAGCCCTCAAGTCGCCGCCCTCGCCGGGCTTAAGCTGCCGTCCGAACCGCACCGTCACGAGATTCTCTGTACCGAGCCGCTGAAGCCCTTCCTGCAGCCGCTGGTGTCGGTGCTCGACTCGGGGCTGTACTTCAGCCAGTCGATGCGGGGCGAGATCGTCGGAGGCATGGGCGACCCGCGCGAGCCCGCCGGCATGCAGCTGGGCTCGACGCTTCGCTTCGCCGCGCGCTTTTCCCGGGCCCTCACCGAGCTGATGCCCATCGCGGGCCGGGTGAAGGTGATGCGGCAGTGGGCCGGCCCCTATGACGTCACGCCCGACAACAGCCCGATTCTGGGGCGGACGCCGGGCCTGCCGAACCTCCTGATGATGTCCGGCTTCGTCGGCCACGGCTTCATGATGGCCCCCGCCGTCGCCGAACGGATGGCCGAGTGGATGGCGACCGGCAAGTCCGACGAGCTGTTCGAACGCTTCACCCTCGACCGGTTCGCCGAAGGGCGGCTCGAGCCGGAAGACATGATCATCGGCTGACCCACCCGAGGTGGTCCCGTGTAGGGCA
>JAHFDQ010000255.1 GCA_023248915.1 Archangiaceae bacterium
GGGTCCGTCCGAAGTCGAAAGGAGCACGAAGCGCTAGCCATGGAGCATGCCCGACACGTCTTCCGAGTGCTGTTCGTCCTGGTCGTCCTGGTCTCTGGCTTTACCGTGTTCCGTACCTTCCTGGTGCCGGCGTCCTACGGGTTCTACGGCCCGTACCGCTATGCGAACGTCGCCCAGCAGGCGGCCCGGGCGCCGCGCCACGGCGGCCCCGAGTCGTGTGAGAAGTGCCACCCAAAGCAGTACGGCAAGCGGCTGGCCGGGGTGCACAAGAAGGTGTCCTGCGAGGTGTGCCACGGGCCGGTGGCGATTCACGCCGAAGGGGGCAAGCGCATCGCCGCGATGCCCATGGAGAAGACCTTCAAGCTCTGCGCGCGCTGCCACGCCAAGCTCGAGTCGAGGCCGAAGGAATTTCCCCAGGTGGTCCTGGAAGAGCATGTCAACGCCAAGCTCGAGGGCGGCATCTGCCTCGACTGCCACGACCCGCACGACCCGACGCCGTAGCGCCACGAGGGCCACCATGAAAGACGACGCGATTCCCTCTCAATTCCCTGTCGAGCCTGGCGACCCGACCCGGCGCAACTTCCTCAAGCTGTCGAGCGGCGCGGTGGTGCTCTTCATGGGCGGCGCCGCGGTCGCCGCGGGCGAGCAGACCGCCACCGGCGCTCCGGCCGAAGCGGCGGCGATTCCGCCGGTGCCGGTGGTGCCGGTGCCCAAGCCGGCTCGCACCGAAGGCGAGGCGCTCGAAGCGTACAACTGGGAAGAGCACCGCTACGCGTACCTCATCGACACCGCGAAGTGCATCGGCTGCGGGTCGTGCGTGCGCGCCTGCAAGAAGGAGAACGACGTCCCCGACGAGTTTTTCCGCACCTGGGTCGAGCGCTACCTGGTCTCTGCCGAGCAAAGCTACGTGGACTCGCCGAACGGGGGGCTCGAGGGCTTCCAGCCGGCGCACGTGGCCTTCGTGCCGACGAAAGCGTTCTTCGTGCCGAAGATGTGCAACCACTGCCGCGAGACGCCCTGCATTCAGGTCTGCCCGGTCGGAGCCTCGTACCGCACCAAAGAGGGCGCGATCCTCGTCGACGGCGACCACTGCATCGGGTGCGGGTACTGCGTGCAGGCTTGCCCCTACGGCAGCCGCTTCATCAACGAGCACATCCACACCGCCGACAAGTGCACCTGGTGCTACCACCGGATCACCAAGGGGCTGAAGCCGGCCTGCGTGTCGGTGTGCCCGACCGGCACCCGCCAGTTCGGCGACATGCACAACGAGACCGACCCGGTGCGGGTCGCCATCGAGCACGAGCGCGTCACCACCCTGCAGCCCCACCATCTCACCGAGCCGCAGTGCTACTACCTCGCGCTCGACAAGGAGGTCCGCTGATGCCCGAGATGTCCGGTTATTCGTTCCCGAACGACATCCACGTCACGTGGAGCCTGATGATCGTGATGTACCCGTACATCACAGGCTTCGTGGCGGGGGCGTTCATCGTCACCTCGCTGTACCACGTGTTCGGTCGCCAGGAGTTCAAGCCGGTCGCCCGGCTGGCGATGGCGACCTCGTTCTGCTTTCTGGCGATCGCCACCATGCCGCTGCTCAACCACCTGGGCCACCCCGAGCGGGGCGTGTTCGTGGTGATCACCCCCAACTTCGCCTCGGCGATGGCGGGGTTCGGCCTGTTGTATTCGTTCTATCTGATCGTCCTCACCCTCGAGGTCTGGTTCGTCTACCGGAAGGAGATCATCGAGACCGCGCGAAGGAGTCGGGGGCTGAAGCGCTTCGTCTACGCGGCGCTGGCGCTCGGCACCTATGACACCTCGCCCGAGGCGCTGGCCATCGACCACAAGGCGGTGCGGCTCTTGTGCGCCATCGGCCTGCCTTCGGCCTGCATGCTCCACGGCTACGTCGGCTTCATCTTCGGGGCCATCAAGGCCAACCCGTGGTGGTCGACCCCGCTGATGCCGGTCATCTTCCTGTTGTCGGCGGCGGTGTCGGGCATCGGGCTGCTGATTGTCCTGTACCAGGCGATCTGCAAGTTCCGCCGCGCGCCCATCGAGGCGCCGACGGTCACCGCGATGGCCCGGTGGCTTTGGTTCTTCCTCATCCTCACCGCCACCCTCGAGACGCTCGAGGTCATCATGCTGGCCTACGAGAAGTCCGAGTCGTGGCAGGTGGTGGGCAAGCTGTTGGGCGGCCCGCTGTCCTTCTCGTTCTGGTCACTGCAGATGATTCTCGGCTCGCTCATTCCCTTCATCCTCTTGTTCATCGTGGTGGTGATGAACCGGTTCCTGCATGACCGCATTCGGAACACGCTGACCATGATCGCGTCGTTGCTGCTATTGGTGCAGGTGTTCTCGATGCGCTGGAACATCGTCATCGGAGGCCAGCTCTTGTCGAAGTCGTTCCGCGGCTGGCGCGGAGGCTACACGCCGGCGCTCTTCGACAGGGAAGGCGTGTTGGTGGCGCTGGGGCTGCTCGTGCTGCCGTTCGTGCTGCTGTTCATCTTCAATCGCGTGCTCCCCATCTACTCGGCGACCGCCGCCGAGGAAGAGCACGACCAGGAACCGAGCGGTCCGGCCTCGTCAGAGGCTGCGCCGGCGGGGGGAATCAAATGATCGGGTTGACCGCCGGGCTGTTGGCCCTCGTCGCTTCTGCCGCTCCGAGGGGAGAGACTTGCTACAAGTGCCACGCCGCCCTGCCGCGCGAGGGGGCCATCGGCGAGCACGTGTCGGAGTACGAGGTCTCTATCCACGGCCGTGCGAAGTTGGGCTGCGACCTGTGCCACGGCGGCGACTCGACCTCGAACGAGAAGACGATCGCTCACAAGGGCGTGCTCTTCTCGAGCGACGAGCGCAGCACGGTGAACGCCAAGCACCAGCCCGAGACGTGTGGCGGGTGCCACCCCAATGTGCTGGAAGCTTTCAAGCGCTCGAAGCACTCTCAGGCGTTGGTCACCGCCGGCATCGGCCCTACCTGTACCACCTGCCACACCGCGATGGGCAGCGGCATCTTGAAGGCCGAGGAAGTCGCCGCCACCTGCAAGGCCTGCCACAAGCCCGGCGGGGTGGCGAAGGACTCGGGGCAGGCGCTGTACGCCGCCCGGCTGCTCGTCGAGGTGACGTCGACGCAGAGGGCGATTCGGTTGGCCGAGGCGCTGGTCAAGTACTCCGAGAAGTGCAACGTGAAGATCCCCGGCTCGAACCGGCTGACCGAGGCCCGCGCGCTCTTCGGCGGGGCGGCCGAGTCGTGGCACATGTTCGACCCCTCGCGAACGCGCGAGTCCATCAACAACGCGCTGAAGCTGGTGGACGAGATGCGGCTCGACCTCGAGGCCGACCGGCAGGGCAAGCAGCCGCCGGCCAAGGCAGAGAAGCACCCGGCGAAGAAGCAACCTGCTGGGCCGTGAAGACGACTCGGCAGGGTAGGGGCCCCGCGTCGTCGACTCAGCCCCGCGTCGCCAGGAAGTCGATGAGGTCGATCTTGGTGACGATGGCGACCACCTTCTGACCCTGGCGCACCACCGCCACGTTGTCCTGGGCAAAGACTTCGCGCAGCTTCGAGATCGACGTCTCGGGGGTCACCACCCCCTGTAGCGGGGCGACGATGGGGTCGATGGCTTCGGACAGCCGGTGAGTGCCGGCGACCAGGGCGTTCAAGAGGTCGACTTCGTGGATCATGCCCTCGGCGGCACCGTCCTTCGACAGCACCGGCATCTGGCTGATGCCGTGGCGCTTCATCGTCTCGACCACCAGGTCGATGCGGTCGCCCTTCTTGGTCGAGACGACCTCGCCCTTTCGGTGGGCGATGATGTCGCGCACCGTGCCCGGCCCCTGCCCATCGAGGAACCCGTTGTCCTTCATCCACTCGTCCGAATAGAACTTCGAGATGTAGGACGAGCCCGAGTCGGGCAACAGGGTGATGATGGTTTTCCCCTTGCCGACTTCCTTGGCCAATTCGACCGCCACGTGCACCGCTGCGCCGGACGACCCGCCAGCGAAGATGCCTTCCTCGCGGGCGAGCCTGCGGGCCGCGATGAAGCACTGGCGGTCATCCACCTGGCGCACGTCGTCGAGCACCTTGAAGTCCATCGCCTTGCACAGCATGTCTTCGCCGATGCCTTCGACCTTGTAGACGTGGGGCGTCGTCAGCTTCCCGGTCTTGAAGTAGCCCTGGTAGACCGACCCGATGGGGTCGACGCCGACGTTCTTCACGGCGCCCTTGCTCTTTTCCTTCAGGTACTTGCCGGCGCCGCTCATGGTGCCGCCGGTGCCCAGGCCCGCCACGAAGTAGTCGAGCTTGCCGTCCACCTGGTCCCATACCTCGGGGCCAGTGGTCAGGTAGTGCGCCTCGATGTTGTCGGGGTTGTGGTACTGGTTGACGTAGAAGCTGCCGGGCGTCTCTTTGGCGATGCGCTTCGCCGTCTCGTAGTAGCTCTTCGGGTCTTCGGCCGCGACGTTGGTCGGCGTGACGATCACCTGGGCCCCCAGGGCTTTCAGCCGGTTGATCTTCTCGGTCGACATCTTGTCCGGCATCGTGAAGATGCAGCGGTACCCCTTCACCGCGGCCGCCAGCGCGATGCCCATGCCGGTGTTACCCGAGGTGTTCTCGACGATGGTGCCGCCCGGCTTCAACAGGCCCGCGCGCTCGGCCTTTTCCAGAATATGGAGCGCCATGCGGTCCTTGATGGAAGCTCCGGGGTTCATGAACTCGCACTTCACCAGCACGGTGGCGTCGTCCGGGCCGACCAGCTTGTTGAGTTTCACCAGCGGGGTGTCGCCGATCGCGCTCAGGACGTTGGCGTGGATTTTCATGGGCGCCTGTATACCCCAAAGCCGCCGGGCGGCCCGAGCGGAGTCAGCGGAGTCATCAGATGGTGCGCTGGAAGCGCGTGCCCTTCATCAATGACTCGATGCGTTCGAGCACTTCGGCCTTGTAGACGCGCGAACCGCACAGCGGACAGGACCCCTGGGGCACGTCGGTGAGCACGACCACCTTGCTCGCGACCGTCATGCGCACCTCGACGGCGCGGGTGTCGTAGGCCCCGCTGCACGGGCACCGACCGTAGTCACGCTTGCCGTAGTCCGCGGGCACGAAGGGCCCTAAGATATGCGCCCCGGTGAGAAAAGTCCCTCCGCCCAGCGCCGGTTCCCCGCGTCCCACGGCGTCATCCGGCGCCGACCGGGCCCGCCGGCCTCGCGCACCGGCAGCGCCGCCGAAGCTGGCGAAGGCGCAGAAGGCCTTCGAAGCTTCCGCGGAAGAAACCGCCGAGTCAGCCGAGACGGCCGCAACCGGCGAGGTGGGCGCGCCGTCCCGCGAAGAGACGGCGAAGGCGCTCGAAGAGAAGGCCCACGCCTGGGCGCCGGACGACAAGGCGGACCGCGACGAAAGACTCTCCCGCGACGAAGAGGTCGAGAAGGAAGAGCGCGCTGAAGCTCCGGCCACGACAGTGCCCCGGGGGGGAACGAAAGAGGGGCGCCCGGCGGAGAAGACTCCCAAGAAGGGTAAGCCCAGCGACGGCTTCGAACGGACCGAGGCGATGCGCGAGGCCGCTCAGCAGCCGATGAGGGCCGCTGCCGCCCTGGTCGCGAAGGCGGTCGCCGCCGCGCCACCGCCGCCGTCTCCTCGCCCGGGCAAGGCCCCCGACGCCATGTCGCTGCTGAATGCCGCCCAGCAGGCCGGGGTGTTCTTCGAGGAAGACTCGCGGCGGGACGGCCACTCGGAAGAGAAAGACGACCCCGAGCTCGGCGCGGCGGTCGAAGAGGCGATTCGGCTGCTTTTCGGCGTGGCCGGCGTTCACCGCGTCGGCCCGGGCCGGAATGAGACGGGCGAGCCCGTGGTAGTCGTGGTGGCCGGCCGCGGCTTCGGAGAGGCGTCTTTGAAGCGGGTGCCCGAGCGGGTGCACCGATTCGCGACGCTGCTCGCGTTGCCGTACGAGCTCTTGCCGCTCAGGCGGGAGAGGTAGTCATGGACATCGACTCGGCGCTCCGCGAACAGGTCGAGAGGGCGACGGGGAAGCCGGCGCACGGCTTCCCCGTGAAGAAGCTGAAGGGCGACGCGAGCAACCGCTCGTACTACCGGGTCGGGGCCCCCCCCGACAGCCACGTGCTGATGGTCATGCCGGTGGGGCCCGTCAAGAGCGAGGAGGTCACCCGCGGCGAGGCCCCGAAGGAATTGCCGTTCGTGAACGTGCACCGGTACCTCGCCAAGCTGGGCGTGCGCGTTCCGCGGATACTCCGGTACGACGAGCCAGCGGGCGTGATGGTGCTCGAAGACCTGAGCGACCTCACCTTCGAGCAGGCCCTCGAGGGCGGCAAGCACCAGGAAGCGCTCTACGGCCGGGCGGTCGACCTGTTGGCCTCGCTGCGCGCCGCGGCCGAGGCGGCTCCCGACGCGGCGTGCGTGGCCTTCGGCCGGTCTTTCGACGAAGAGCTCTTCGACTGGGAATTGCACCACTTCCGCGAGTGGGGCCTGGAAGCCTGGAGCGGCCAGCAGCCGTCGCCGGCCGAGCGGGCCGAGCTCGACCTGCTCTTCCGGGGAATCTCGCGCCGGCTGGCGTCCGAGCCCAAGGGCTTCACCCACCGCGACTACCAGAGCCGCAACCTGATGGTGAAGGACGGCGAGCTGGTCGTCATCGACTTCCAGGACGCGCTCCTAGGCCCCCGGCAGTATGACTTGGTCGCGCTGTTGCGCGACAGCTACGTCGAGCTCGACCGGGCCTTCGTGGACCGGATGCTCGACCGGTACCTGGCCGCCTTCACGGCAGCGGGCGGCCCGCGCCTCGACGCGTGCGAGTTCAAGAACCTGTTCGACCTGCTGACGGTGCAGCGCAAGCTGAAGGACGCGGGGCGCTTCGAGTACATCCACCGGGTGAAGGGTAACCCCGGGTTCCTCCCGTCTATCCCCTCGTCGCTGCGATACGTGAAGGACGCGCTGGGCCGCCGGCCCGAATTGGCGAGCCTGCACGAGATTGTCGCCCGGTACGTGCCCGAGCTCGCATGAAGGCCGTGGTCCTGTGCGCGGGGTTGGGCACCCGCCTGCGGCCGCTGACCCTGCGCTGGCCTAAGCCGGCCCTGCCGCTACTTGGGCAGCCGCTGTTGCGCTACGGGCTGGCCGCGCTGGCGCGGGCCGGGGTGACGGGCGTCGGCATCAACACCCACCACCTGCCCGAGGCGATGGAAGGCGTCGGGCGCGCCGAGTGCGCGCGGCTCGGGCTGTCGTTCACCGCGGTGCACGAGCCGGTGATTCAGGGCACTGGCGGGGGTATTCGTTCGCTGCGCCGGTGGGTGGAAGGCGAGCCGTTCATCGTGTTGAACGGCGACGTGCTGTTCGCGGCCGACCTGTCGCCGCTGGTCGAGGCCCACCTGGCGTCGAAGGCGGCGGCGACGCTGGTGCTGATGCCGATGCCGGCGGGCGAGGCCTACGCGTCGGTCGAGCTGGACGCCGGCCACCGCGTCCGGCGCATCGCGGGGCACGGGCCCGGCGGCGAGGCGTTGACGCCGTGGCACTTCACCGGGGTGCACCTGATGACGCCGGCCGTGTTCGACTTCATGGCGGCCGACGCGCCCCTGGACATCAACCGGCAGGTGTACCCGCGCATGCTGGAGAAGGGGCTGTTCATGCGGGGCGCCATCGTGGACCCCCGGGGGGTCTACTGGTCGGACCTGGGCACTCCCGACCGGTACGCCGCCACCCACCGAGACCTGCTGTTCAGGCAGGTGGCGGCCGACGCCTTCGGAAGCTCGTCGCCGTTCGAGGCCGCCGGGCGAGGCGCGGGCAACTTCTGGGCCCACCCGACCGCCGAGCTGGTCGGGGCGAAGGTCGCGGGGCCGGCGCTGTTCGCCGAGGGCTGCGTGCTGGGCCAGGGGGTGCACGTGGGGGCGGCGGTCTCGGTCGGCCGCGGCGCCAGGGTGGGCGCTCGCGCGAGGCTCAATCGCGTGGCCGTGCTGGACGGCGGGCAGGTCGGGGAAGGCGAAGAGCTCGAGGACTGCCTGGTGGGAAACGGCGCGTCGGGCGAGCGCTGGGTGGTGCCGACGCGGCCGCCCGGAGGCGGACCGCCGTCGAGCTAGGGCCAGAGCTAGGCCGTGTGCCAGCGCGCCAAGATGCAGGTCACGTTGTCGTTGCCGCCCGCCGCGTTCGCCATCTCGATGAGCTGCGTGCAGGCCGCGTCGAGCGTGGAGACCTTGGTCAGGGTTTCCTGAATCATCGGGTCGGGCACCATGCCCGACAGCCCGTCCGAGCAGAGCAGGAAGATATCGCCTTCCTGCGGTTCGACCCGGCCCACGTCCACCTGGACCGTGTCCTTCATGCCCAGCGCCCGGACGATGACGTTCTTGTGGGGGAAGGCCTCGATCTCTTCCGGAGTCA
>JAHFDQ010000692.1 GCA_023248915.1 Archangiaceae bacterium
GTCTGGCAGCTCTCGCAAACGAAGCGCTGAGTCGCCTGACGCGGCGAGAAGGCGAAGTCGGACAGTTGGTGGCAGCTCGCCTGGGGGCACACCAGCTTCACCTTCAACACCGGCTCCGCGCTCGGGTCGAACCGCGACACGCCGGAGGCCTTGTCGTAGACCGGCGCGGGCCGCTCGTCCGAGCGTACCCAGAGGCGGCGCGTGCTCGTCGCCGCCCGCGTAAGCTCGCTCGCCACCCGCCACGACGCCTCGGCCGCTTCCAGCCTTCCGTCGGCCGTGTGGCACAGCACCTCGACGTAGGCCTTCACCACTCGCGTCAACTGCTCGACGCCGGGTGCCACGGGCTGCGCCAGGCAGCGCGTGAGCAGCGCCTCGGCCCCCGGCACCAGCGCCTCGGCCACCTTGCGCGCCGGGTCGTCGGCCCGGCGGTAGACCGGCGGCTCGGGCACCTGGTCGAAGTAGGCGGCGCACTCCGACCGCAGCTTCTCGAACGCGGCCTCGCCCGCCTGTGCGCCGGCGGCGAGCTCTCTCGCGCGGACCTCGGCCTTCTGGAACAGCACGGACGGTTGCACGGGCGCCATCATACGGACCGCCGCCCGCTCCCGAGCGGCCGAAAACTCGCGACCGCGTGTAAGTCAATGTACGAATGAGTGCCAAGGAGGCACTCGATGCGCGTCATCAAGTTCCTGTTCTGGACTTCTCTGGCGGTCGGCCTGGGCATCTTCTTGGCGAGCTTCCCCATCGGCGGCCGCACGCCGCTCGAGCACGCCGAGCGGGCATGGAAGCATGAAGCGCCACAGCGCCTCGAGGCCTTGAGGGGCGACGTCGGCGACGTCTACGAGCGCGCCAAGGCGGCGGTCGGCGCCGAGACGAAGATTCGAGAGCGGCACCTGAAGGAAGACCGCGACGAGGTGAACCGGCTCGTCTCGCGTCGCTCGGCCGGCAAGTAGACGGAACGCGCGGCTTCCCGCAGGCGCCCGGGCTTCCTACCTTCAGCCCGTGAAGGCGGGCGTGACGAGCGGCTGGGCCTTGGCTCTGGTTTTCGGGGCGCTCGCCGCTGACGCCGCGGTGGAAAAGCCCGCCGGCCCCTTCTGGGTAGAAGCCCGGCCGCGCCCGGTGGCACGCCAGCGCGGAAGGCTCGCCTCGCTTGCCCATTCGGCGCTCCCCGCGGTGGTGTCGCTGACCACCACCGCCCGCGCGCCGAAGCCGGGCCGACCCGACGGAGGCGCGGCTCGAGACGATCACGCGCGCGGGCTGGGCGCCGGCTTCATCATCAACCCGGACGGCTACATCTTGACCAGCGCCCACGTCATCGAGGACGCGAGCGAGGTGAGCGTCGAGCTCGTCGGGCTCGACGGCCACCCGGAAGAGCGGCGGGCCACCATCGTGGGGCAGGACAGCCACACCGACATCGCGCTCTTGAAGGTCGAGGCGGGGCGGCCGCTGCCGGTGCTGCCGCTCGGGTCGGCCGACGACGTCGAGGTCGCCGACTGGGTGGTGGTGGTCGGCAACCCCTTCGGCCTCACCCAGTCGGTCACCGTAGGGGTGGTCAGCTACAAGGGCCGCGACGACGTCGTCCCCAGCGGCCGGACCGGCTACTACGACTACCTGCAGACCGACGCGCCCATCAACCCGGGAAACTCCGGGGGCCCCATTCTCGACATGCAGGGCGACGTGGTCGCCATCGCGAACGCGGTCAACGTCGCGGGCCAGGGCATCGGCTTCGGAGTCCCCATCGACGTGGCCAAGGCGGTGCTGAATCGGCTGAAGACGACCGGCTCCGTCCACCGGGGGTGGATGGGGTTGACCGTCCTCGACCTCACGCCGGAAATCGCCACGGTGTTCAAGGAACCGAGCTTCTCGGGAGTCATCGTTTCCGAGGTCGACCGGGGCGGCCCCGCCGAGGAGGCCGGGCTGCGGGTGGGCGACGTCATCGCGTCCATCGACGGCCGCAACGTGCCGCGCGCCCAGTCGCTCCGCTGGGAGATGGTGAAGGCCGAGGCGGGCGAGCGGGTGGACGTGGCGGTCCGCCGGGAAGGCCAGCCGATGCAGTTGGAAGTGCAGCTCCGCGACGCGCCGCCCGAGACCGCCGAGGCGCCCACCGCGACCCCGGACGACTCCGAGCAGTCCAGCGTGCTGGGGGGCACCGTCTCGGACGTCGACCGCGACGCCGCGACCAAGGCCGGCCTGTCGCGAACCATCGGCGCCCTGGTGCGGGACGTCAGCCCGGGCGGGCCGCTTGCCCTGGCGGGCGTCGTCGAGGGCGACGTGGTGTTGAAGGTGGCCGAGTCGACCGTGGCCAACGCCCGCGAGCTCGCGGGGCGCATGGCCGAGGTGCGCGCGGGGACGCGGTTTCGCCTGTTCGTGCGGCGCGGCCGGGCCACCCTGGCGCTCACCGTCGAGAAGCCCTGAGGGGCGCGGGTGTCGTGCCCCAGCCCCTCCAGGCATCGCGCCACCCACTCGCTCTCCGTCGACGCCTCGATGAGAATCTTCGCCCGTCACCGTTCCCTCAACACCTCCGCGAAGCGCGCGCGGTCTGTTCGAATTCGTTGCTCGAAATGGGCTTCCTTGAAGTTGCGTAGACTTGTTACTGAGAGTATGATTGCCGCCAATTCGGGAGCTACCTGCTGAACGGGCAAACGCACCGCGAGGTGCGGACGCAAAGCCAGTGATCTCGCGCACCTCGAGATAGCACGGCCGCAACAGGGATGGCTTCTACGCCGAAGGCGGATGGCTTCCCGACGTTGTTGACGAGGGAGGCTCGCCATGGGTCGTCGCGCCAGCGTGGAGTTCGCCGCCATTGG
>JAHFDQ010000256.1 GCA_023248915.1 Archangiaceae bacterium
CCGCGCTTCAGGTCAATCCACCCGAGCAGGTGGTGCAGCCGGCCCCTCGTCGCGGGCAGCAGGTCTTCCTCGAGGGCCGCCGCCGCCACCGCCGCCGCCTCGTCCAGCTTCCTCTCGCGGAAAAGCGCCGAGGCGCGGGTCAGCGCCAGGTCGGACTGCCCGACCGCGGGTAGCTCGCCTCGGAAGTAGGCGGCGATGAGGGTGATGGAACGCACCACGTAGCTGCTCATGAAGATGACGACGAGAATCCACCTCGAGACGATGGCCAAGATGATGACGCCGAGGGCGACGGCGAGGCCGAGAGCCTGGGCCGCCAAGAAGCCCGGCTTTCCGAACGCCCGCACCAGCACCGTGTTGGCGATTCTGGCCCCATCGAGCGGGCCCACCGGGAGCAAGTTGAACAGGGACCAGAGGAGGTTCGCCTCGAACAGGAACCTGAAGACGTAGCTCGCCGCATCGGGCAGGTCTCCGGCCAGGTTCAGCCCTACCAGCCCGAGCATCGACAGGGCCAGCCCCGCGCTGGGGCCGGCCAGGGTGAAGGCGACGTCGCGCAGCCAGGGTATGGGCGAAGTCGCGTTCGGGTTGGTCGCTCCGCCCAGCCACACCAACTGGATGGACGGGCTGTAGCCGAACGCCCGCGCCACCAGCGCATGCCCCAGCTCGTGAACCAGCACCGACACGAAGACGACACCCACCCAGGCCAGCACGCAGGCGGCCATCGTCCCGAAGTACTCGGGCGTGCCCGGGTGCGACAGGACTCGCTCCGGCCAGCCAGGCCCGGGGCTCTTCGGCAGGAACGCGAACGCGAACAGCCCCGACACCAGCAGGTGAGACGGGTGCACCACGATGGGAATGCGGAAGAGCTGGAACTTCAGCATCGGCCGCCACCTTAACGCGAGGGCAGGGGGGCGCCTCGGCATTCGGCGCCAGGGTGCGGTAAAGGGGACTGGAGATGATCCGCCTCGGGCCCCACTCGCTTCCCGGCCGCTTCCTGCTCGCCCCCATGGCCGGAGTGAGCGAGCAGCCGTTTCGTGTCATTGCGCTAAGGCTCGGAGCCGCCGCCTGTCCGACCGAGCTGGTGAGCGCCCAGGGGCTGATGCGGGCGAACGCCCGGACGGCCCGGTACCTACGCCACGCCGCCGTCGAGCGCCCCTTCTGGGTGCAGATTTTCGGGGGCGAGCCCGAAGTGATGGCGCGCGCGGCGGTGATGGCCAAGGACTTCGGCGCCGAGGTCATCGACGTCAACATGGGCTGCCCAGTCAAGAAGGTCACCAAGAGCGGGGCCGGTTCGGCCCTCCTGTGCGACGTGCCCCGCGCGGCCGAGGTGGTGCGCGCCATCGCCGAGGCCACCCGGCTGCCGGTGACCGCGAAAATCCGGTCCGGGTGGGACCAGGCGAACCGCAACTACCTCGAGGTGGCCCAAGCGCTCGAAGCGGCCGGCTGCGCCGCCTTGGCGGTGCACCCCCGCACCCGGGCGCAGGGTTACTCGGGCGCAGCCGACTGGAAGGTGATTTCCGAGGTGAAGCGGGCGGCGGGACGGATGCAGGTCATCGGCAACGGCGACGTCCGGACTCCCGCCGACGCCCGGCGCATGCTCGAAGAGACCGGGTGCGACGGGGTGATGGTGGGGCGCGGCGCGTTGGGCAACCCCTGGCTCTTCCGCGAACTCGAGGGCGGGCCGGCGCCGACGCCGAAGGAGAGGTGCGAGACGGTGCTCGAGCACTTCCACGCGCACGCCGAGCTCACCGGCGCCGAAGCGCCCTCGGTGCGCGCGTTTCGGAAGCACCTGGCCTGGTACGCGAGGGGGCTCCACGGCGCCGCGGCGTTCCGGGCCGAGGCGGTGCGGCTCGAGACCGCGGCAGAGGTCGAGGCGGCGGTGCGCCGCTTCTTCGCCGAGGCCGAGTCGGACGCGTCGGCCCCATCGGTAGACGACCTGGACCTGGGCGCGGCGCTCGGCTGAGTCGGCGGGCCCGGCCCTGCGCCGGCCTCAGCCTCCCAGCAGCTTGGCGGTGGCCAGCACCACCACCACGGGCAGGTATCGAAGGACCAAATGCTGCGCGACCAGCTTCACCATGGCGAACCTCTCGTCCTGTACGGACACCGCGGGGCCGTGGGGGGTGAAAGAAATTCGCACCGCTACCCCCCGTCCCCGCTGCCCCCGTCCGCCGGGCTCTCGAGCAGGCCCGCGTCGGGCAAGAGCGCGGGCGCCGGAGTGAAGGGCGGCGGGTCGAAGTTGCCGGTGCGCTTGCCGGTGAAGCCGGTCTCCAGGGTGAACGTCGCCCCGGCGACGACGGGGCCGAAGGCGCAGCCTCCCACCCAGCCCAGGGCCACCTTGCCTTCCTTGATGCCGGCCACCGCGGCGCCGGGCGGAGCGGTGATGACCCTCACCTTCACCAGCTTGCACACCGGCGTCACGCCCGCGTCGGCGAGCCCTCCGTCCGCGGGGCCGGCATCGGCGCTCCCTCCGTCCGCGGCTCCCGCGTCGGCGATTCCCGCGTCCGGGTCTCCCCCGTCCACCGTGCCGCCGTCGCTCGGGGTGCAGGCCGCGCCCTTCTCGTCGCGCCACTCCATCGACGAGCTCTCGCTCTCGCCCACCCGGCTGAAGCGCCCGCCCGCGAGCGAGAGCCCCAGCGCCGCGCAGCTTCCGCCGGCGGAACCGCCGACGCCCAACCCCACCAGGAAGGTGTCGTAATTGGTGTGGTCGACCAGGCCTCCGCGCACCTCGGCATGGACGCCGGCGTCGAGCGTCCGGGTGGTGTTGTTGACGACGTTGATGACGTGGCCGTCCGCTTCCTTCGCCACGTTCAGTTGATCGATGGCCACCGACGACCAGAAGGTCTCGCTCGGGCACTGCACCTCGGGCTTCGCGCAGAACTCGGCGAGGTCGACCTTCAAGGGCTGGCCGCCCAGCGTGCCGAAGTCGGCGATGCCCCCGTACCCGTTGACGGTCACCTCTCGAACGCCGCCGGCGATGCCCAGCTTCAGCGTCACCTGGTCGTCGTAGGTGAGCGCGTAGTTGCCGCTCACGTCCCACGGTTGGCTGGGGGCTCGACCTCCGGACCCGGGGCCGCAGCTTCCGCACACCGCGCCGAGACCGAGCAGGAGGACAGGACGGAACCGCTTCATGACGACCCCCGAGGTAGGAAACGCACCGACCCCCGTCAGAGCAATTATCCGGCCGGTCGAAGCCCGCGAGAAGTTTCGAGATGCGCGCGGGCGCTCCAGTCCGACAGGGGCCCGGGTGACGCGCGCGTCAGGGCAGCGGCGCCGATTCCGCGCCCTAAGCGGTGCACCAGCCGCGCACCGTCGAATACAGCGCCCCCAGCCCGCGCTTGAATCCGTCGACGGGGATGCGCTCGTCGTCGCCGTGGTACAGCTCGGCGAAGCTCACCTTCGGGGTTCGCGGAAAGCAGATGGGCGCGAAGCCGTAGAACGTCGTTCCCAGGCGCGAGAACGGCCCGGCATCGTTGAAGCCGGGGATGACGTAGGGCACCGGCACCCCTTCCGGGTCCATCTCGCGGACCGCCCGCGCGAGCGCGGCGAACATCGGAGTCTCCGGGCTCACCTCGACCGGGTCGGCGGCGTGCAGCACCTCCAGGTGCACGTCGTCGCCGAGCACCGCGCGCAGCTCTCTGAGCAGCGCTTCGACGGTCTGGCCGGGCAGGGTGCGCCCGTCGATTTCCGCTTCCGCGAACGAGGGGATGACGTTGGTCTTCGACCCCGCGCGCAGCACCGTCGGGGTCGCGGTGTTTCGCAGAATCGCCCCTAGCGCGCGCGCAGCCCCTCGGTCGGGGAGGCGCGCCAGCAGCGTCTCGGCGAGCGCGGGTTTCAGCAACAGCGGCATCAGCAACCTGCCCAAGAGCGGCTGCGCGGCGGCCATTCCGCGGATGAAGCGCTCGGCCGCGCGCGTCGCGTGTGCCGGTAGCGCGGTGGGCGTCAACTTGGCCAGCGCCGCTGCCAGCCGCACCACCGGGTTGTCGTCGCGCGGCATCGAGCCGTGGCCGGGCACGCCCTCGACCCGGGCCTTCAGCCACACCACGCCCTTCTGCGCGCACTGAATGGGGTAGAGGCGGCGGCCGCTCATTTCCTGGGTGAAGCCCCCCACCTCGCCGAGTGCGTACTCGGCCCGCACCAGCTCGGGGTAGTCGTCCACCAGGAACTTCGAGCCCAGCGCGCAGCCCGCCTCTTCGTCGGCGACGGCGGCGAAGATGAGGTCGCGCTCGAGCGTCACCTTCTCGCGGCGGAGCAGTTTCAGCACCATCGCGCTCATCGCCGCCATGTTCTTCATGTCGACGGCGCCGCGGCCGTAAATCCACCCGTCGTCGAGGGTGGCCGAGAACGGGCCGTGCTTCCAGCGCGACGCCTCGGCGGGGACGACGTCGAGGTGGGCGGTGAGCAACAAGGGCGGCTTGGTGCCCTTGCCTTTCAGCCGCGCCACCAGGCTGGTGCGGTCCTTCGCCGCCTGCACCAGCTTGGGCTCAAGGCCGTCCTTAGCCAGTGAGTCGGCCAGCACCTCGGCGGCGGCGCGCTCGAGGCCGGGCGGATTGGTGGTGTCGACCCGAATCAGCGCCCGCAAGAGCTCGACCGCTTCGTCCTCTGCTTCCGGCGACAGGGCCATCGGCCCCGACCTTACAGCGTGGCGAGGGCGACCGGGGCTTCGAGCTTCCGGCTGTGCGCTGCGCGGCGGAAATATTCGCAGGCGGGCGTCGGCTTCCGCTCGAGCGTCTTGAAGTCGACGTGGTACAGGCCGAAGCGCGGGCCCCAGCCTTCCAGCCACTCGAAGTTGTCGAGCAGCGACCAGTAGAGGTACCCGCGCAGGTCGACGCCCCTCTGCTTGGCCTCGAGCATCTGCTTCCAGTGCGAGTACAGGTAGCCCGGCCGGCGGTCGCCGACGCGGTCGTCGATGCCGTTCTCGGTAATCCACACCGGCAGGCCGTAGCGCTTCACCTCGAGCAACATCTGCCCGAAGCCCTCGGGGTAGTCTTCCCAGCCGATGTGGGTCAGCCCGCGCTTGTGCACGTCGCGGTACTTGAACTCGATGTACGGCTTCTTCGGCACGAAGCGCAGGTGCGCGCGGGTGTAGTAGTTCACCCCGACGAACTCGATGCCGTCGCGCCCGGGAAGGTCGGCCTTGATGGCGGCCAGCCCCGGCATGCCGATGCGCAGCTTGCCGGTGCACAGCGCGTCGAGGAACGCGTGGTTGTAGTTCTGCGACGCCAGGTGCGTCAGCGCGCGGTCGAGCGGGTGCCACCACCTGTCGGGGGCGAAGGCGAGCACGTTCTGCGAGATTCCAATCTCCGCCTTGCCGAGCCGGGCCAGAATCTCTTCCCGCGCCACCATGTGGGCCCGGGCGATGTTGGCGATGGCAAGGCCAGCGAGCTTGCCGTTGTTCACGCCTGGGGGAATGACGCCCTGCAGGTACCCGCCCAGCATCAGCACCATCGGCTCGTTGAAGGTGATGACCAGCGGGTCGAGCTTGTCCATGATGCCGGCGCAGACCTTCGCGTAGCGGCGGAATGCGTCGAGGCAGGCCGGTTCGTGCCAGGGCGTTTCCCGGTGAAACCAGGTCGGGTGGGTGAAGTGGTGCAGCGTCACCACCGGGCGAATGCCGGCGGCCTTCATCTTCAACAGCCGCTGCCGGTAGCCGTCGATGGCCGCCTCGTCGAAGCGGCCGCGCTCGGGCTCGATGCGCGCCCACTCGAGCGAGATGCGGAAGGCGGTGGCGCCCACGTCCCTGGTCAGCGACAGGTCTTCGTCGAAGCGCTTCCAGTGGTCGACGCCGCGGCCGCAGCGGGCCTGGGCTTCCTTCAGCTTCCCGGCCCGTTCCCACTCGGACCAGTCGTTCTCGATGTCGCCCTCGGTCTGGTACGCGGAGGTCGCGACTCCGAAGACGAACTCAGGGGGGAAGATCAGACTCTCGGCCATGTGACGAGAGCTAACGTAGATCCAACTCGGCGCGCTTGATAGCGCACCTGGGCCGTCGATGTAGGCGGCTACTCCTTCGAGACCGTGGGCTTGCCTTCGCAGCGGCGCTTGACCGCCTTGACGGCCGCGAGCGCCGAGCTGACCGTGACGCCGACGGTCATCGTCTGCTGGTCGTCTTCTACACTCTGAAGAATGGCCGAGAAGTTCTTGAGAAAGACTTGCTGCGACAGCAGGGTTTTTCCGCCGGGCCCGGGTTCCACCTTCCACAGCCAGCGGCTGCCCTTCAGGTCGCCCTTCAGCCAGGCGCCCGTGAGCACGCGCTTGGCGTCGTCGCGGGTGAAGTGGATGACGTAGTCGGTGTCGGGCCCCGGCACGTCGAGCACGAAGTGAATGTCGAAGTCTGGGCCCTTGACGTTCGAAAGGTCGCTGGTCGTGACTTTGGGGACGTAGTCCTTGAACTTTTCCATGCTCACCACCGCTTCCCAGACCTTGTCGGGCGCGGCGTCGACCTGGACGAAGCCGGTCGCCTGGCCGAACTTGCCGTTGCCGTCCTCTTCGACCAGCACCAGCGGCCCGCGGGCGAGCAGCGGCGAGAGCGAATCGGGTTCGGCGGCGGCGGCGAGTGCGCCCGACAGCATCACCGGGAAGAGGGCGAGCAGGCTCTTGGACATGCTTCGGGTTTACGCCCGCGGCCTCGAAAAGCGCAAGGCGTGGTTGACTCGACAGTCAGTCGGCGGTTTTCTCCGCGCGAAGTTTCCGCCCCCGGGAGCCCGCGATGTTGTCCTTCGACCTAGGTGACGAGCTGACGGCGCTGCAGGCCACGGTGCGCGACTTCGCGGCGAAGCAGGTGCGCCCGGCGCTGCGCGAGACCGAGAAGCACGGGGCCTCGCGCGCGCTCGAAGAGAAGTTCGCCGAGCTGGGGCTGTTCGGGCTCGACTGGCCCGAGGCCGCGGGCGGCATGGGCATGGGCATGGTGGCCCGCGCCGTGGTCGAGGAAGAGCTGGCCTTCGGAGACCTGGGGACGGCCTTCGCGCTCGACCGCGGCGGCGGAGCGGCGTGCCTGTTGAAGGCGGCCGGCACCGAAGAGGCGCTTTCCGCGCTGAAGGACTTGGCGGCGGGGAAGGACCGCGCCGCGCTGGCGGTGTCCGAAGAGGGTAGCGCTCAAGACGACTTCCGCACCGTCGCTCGCGCTGACGGAGCGCGCTGGACGCTCTCGGGCAAGAAGAGCTTCGTGCTCGGCGGCGGCGACGCCGGCTTTCACGTCGTCCTGGCGCAGGTCGACGCTGGGAAGGGGCTCGCCGGGGCTGGAGCCTTCCTGGTGCGCGGGTCCGACGGCCTGATGGCGCGAGGACTGACCGCGCTGGGCCTGTCGGCGGTGCCGCTGCGCGAGGTGACGTTCGAGCGCACCCGGGCGGTGCGCATCGACGCGCCCGGCCAACTGCCGCAGCTGTTGCGGAAGTTCTACGACGGCCTTTCGGTGGTGACCGCGGCGCGCGCGGTGGGCTGTGCTTCGGCCGCCTTCGAGTACGCGCGGGCCTACGCCGACGACCGCCACGCGTTCGGCAAGCCCATCGGCCACTTCCAGGCCATCGCCTTCCTGCTCTCGGACATGGCGACCGCCGCCGATGCGGCGCGCTGGCTGACCTGGAAGGCGGCGTGGGCGGCCGACAAGGGAGTGGCGACCGCGGAAGGCGCCGCGGCGCAGGCGCAAGCGCTGGAAACCGCCTTCTTCTGCGCCAACGGCGCGGTGCAGGTGCTGGGCGGCGCCGGCTACGTGCAGGACCACCCGGTAGAGAAGTGGATGCGCGAGGCGAAAGTTCTCGCGCTGTACGGGCTGAACGCCCAGGCCGCCGACGCCACCCTGGCCGCCGCCGAGCTCGGGCAGAGCACGCTCGCCGCCGAGTTGTTCCCCCTGCCGTCGTTGCACGCCTCCATCAGCTAAGAGGGCACACCATGGTCGACTTCTCCGACTCAGAAATGATGGAGCGCGTCCGGTCGATGGTGCACTGGTTCGCCGAGAACGAAGTCCGCCCCATCGCGCTCGAGGCCGATAGGGCCCACGCCATCCCCATCGAGTTCCTCAAGAAGGTGAAGGACGCGGGCATCAGCATGGGGCCCCTGCCGAAAGAGCTCGGCGCGGACGGGGGCGGGGTCGGAGACAAGAAGGACAAGAAGGGCGTCAAGCAGGGCAATCGGGTGTCGGCGATGGCCGCCGAAGAGATGGCCTGGGGCGACCCCGCCATCATCCTGTCGCTGCCGGGGCCGGGGCTGGGCGGCCCGCCGGTCTCGTTCATGGGCACGCCCGAGCAGAAGCAGAAGTACCTCGGCATCTTCTCGGACCCTGAGCCGAAGTGGGGCGCCTACGGCCTGACCGAACCGGGAGCCGGGTCGGACGTCTCGGGCATTCGCG
>JAHFDQ010000257.1 GCA_023248915.1 Archangiaceae bacterium
CCGCCGAACGACTTCCGCTCGCCGCCCTCGCCGAACTTCCGCGGGCCGCCGAAGGACTTCCGCTCGCCGCCCTCGGCAAACTTCCTCGGGCCGCCGAACGACTTCCGCTCGCCACCCTCGCCGAACTTCCTCGGGCCGCCGAACGGCTTCCGCCCTCCGCCCGCGCCGCCCTTCCTCGTGCCGCCGAACGGCTTCCGCCCGCCGCCCGCGCCGCCCTTCCTCGTGCCGCCGAACGGCTTCCGCCCGCCGCCTCGATCCACCGGTTTGGGGGCGCCGAAGGACTCGGTCTCGCTGCCGCCCGGCAGCTCTTGTCCAGCATCCTCGGCCGGCGCGACGTCGGCTTCCTCTCCACCCTCGACGGTCCCCGCTTCCTCCGGGGCTTCGTCCTCACCCATCTCGGCTCGCGCGGCGGCCTCTTCCGCCGCGGCCTCGTCGGCGGCGACGCCGTGTCCGTGGCGCCTCGCCGGTAGGTTCAGCTGCCCTTCCTCGGGCACCGCCTCGCCACGGGACACCGCCTCGAGCCGCTGAACTTCCTGCGAGCTCAAGGGCCTCAGCTCGCCCGGCTTCATGCCGTGCACCGTCACCCCGGCGTACGACGGCCGAAACAGCCGCACCACCGGGTGCCCCACCGCGGCACACAGCCGCTTGATCAGGTGCTGCCGGCCCTCGGCGACGACGATCTTCACCCAGGTGTTCTTCTCGGCCTTCTCGAAAAGCTGCACCTGGGTCGGCGTCGCCATGCCGTCCTCGAGGCGCACTCCGCCCCTCAGCTTGGCGAGCGTCTCCTCTGTCGGCACGCCCTTGACCTTGGCCAGGTACGTGCGCGGCACCTGAAAGCTCGGGTGCAGCAGCTTGTGCGCAAGCTCGCCGTCGTCGGTCAGCAACAGCGCCCCTTCGGCGTCGTAGTCGAGCCGCCCGACCGGGAAGACGCGGGTGCCCACCTCGCGCGCGAAGTCGCCCACCGTGGGCCGGCCCTGCGGGTCGGACAGCGTGGTGACCACCGAGGGGGGCTTGTAGAAGGCGAAGTAAGATCTCGCCGCCGGCGGGTCGACCAGCTTCCCGTCGACCGTGACCAGATCTTTCCCGGCCTCGACCTTGGTGCCCATCTCGGTGACGGCGGCATTGTTCACCTGCACCCGGCCTTCGGCGATCAGCTTCTCCGCCAGCCGGCGCGAGGCAACTCCCGCGCGCGCCAGGTACTTCTGCAGACGTTCGGTCATTACGGCCCTTCCGGTTTCGGCGACGCGGGCGCCGGCCCCGCGAGAGGGTCGGCGTCGGGGGCGGCGCTGGCTCCGCCCAGGAAAGTGGCGGCCGTCTTGGACCGGTGATCGGCCGTCGAGATCGCCGCCTCGAGCTCTGAAAGCGCGGCTTCGGAAGCTCCGCGGCTCTCGGCGAGCTTGCGCTCGAAGGCGGGGTCGGACAGGGCGGCGACCGTGCCGGCGACCGCCGGCTTGGGCGCGGGCGCTTCCTTCTCGACGATGCCGGCGTGCTCTTCGGACAGCTCTTGAAACTCGCGGAGCGTCGGCAGCGACGCCAGGTCTCTCAGCGCGAAGAACTCGAGGAACTCACGGGTGGTGCCGTAGATGATCGGCCGGCCCACCTCTTCCTTCTTGCCCAGAATCTTCACCAGGCGCCGGTCGAGCAGCGCCTTCAGCACCGCCCCCGAATCGACCCCGCGGATTTCCTCGATCTCGGGCCGGGTGACCGGCTGGCGGTAGGCGACGATCGCCAGCGTCTCGACCGCGGCGCGGGTCAGCCGCTGTGGCTTCACCCTGAGGAAGCGGCGCACGTACTCCGACGACCCCGGGTCGGTCCGGAACTGCCAGCCGCCGGCGACCTCGTGCAGGACGATGCCGCTGACGCCCTCGCGGTGAATGCCGCCCAGCTTCTCGAGCGCGGCGTGAATCTTCTTCCGGTCGAAGCCGGTTGACTCGAAGATCTGATCGACCGTCAGCGCCTTGTCCGACACGAACAGCAGGCTCTCGACGACGGTGCGGGTGCGGTCGGCCGACAGCCGCCGGCTCTTGACGGTCAGCTTCTCGAACGGAGTCTCGAGCTCGACGTCCTTCTCGTCGATGTCGGCCGGTTCGACTCCGTCCAGCTCGGGGTCGCCCACCGGGCCCGTCACTTCGGCGATCTCGGTCTCGCTGAACAGCCCGGGAGTCCCCGCCGTCTTCGAACCGGCCTCTGGATCACTTGTAGTCACTGTCACCCACCTCCGCCGCGTTCAGGTTCGCGAGCGCGTCACCCTTGGCGGCCACCGTGATGTCCTCTTGCCCTTCTTCTTGGAAAACCCTGATCAGCCTCAGCTTGCACATCTCGAGCAGCGCCAGGAACGTGGTGATCACCTGTGCCCGCGTCCGCTTGCCCTCGAACAGCGCCTCGAACGACACCCGCCCGCCCGAGCTCAACCGGGCGATCACCCCGTGGATGGCGTCCGAGATGCTGACCCGCTCGCGGATTACCTCGTACCGGTGCTGGGGTTCGAGCCCCTTCAGCACCCGGTCGAGCGCTTCGATCAGCTTGTAGACCGACAGCTCGGCCAGGCCGATCTCGTCCTCGGGAATCGGCAGCCGGTCGTGCACCACCTTGCGCGCGAAGACGTCGCGGTCGAGCAGGTCTTGCCGGTGCAGCGTCTCGGCCGCGTCCTTGTACTTCTGGTACTCGAGCAGCCGGCGGACGAGCTCGGCGCGCGGGTCGCCCTCGTCCAACGGTTCGACCTCGCCCACCGCTTCCTGCCGCGGCAGGAGCAGCCGGCTCTTCAGATGGGCGAGCGTGGACGCCATGACCAGGAATTCGCCGGCCACGTCCAGGTTCAGCTCGCGCATCTTGCCCAGGTACTGGAGGTACTTCTCGGTCACCAGCGCCAGCGGAATGTCGAAGATGTCGAGCTTGTGCTCGCGGATGAGGTGCAAGAGCAGGTCGAGCGGCCCCTCGAAGTTGGGCAAAGCCAGCTTGAAGGCGTCGCCGGGGGTAGGCGTCGCCTCGAGCTCGCTCAAGGACTCGTCGGGCTCGGCGGAGCGGACGTCGGTGATGATCATTCCTCCGTGGCGCCGCCCGTGAAACCCGGGCGCAGGAAGGCGCGAGTCCTACCAGCGACGTCCCGGGGGGTCAACGTAGGTCAGCCCAGCCCGACCGCGCGCCGAACCGACTTCGCGATGGGCGCCGCCAGCTCGCGGGCCCTCTTCGCGCCGGCGTCCAGAACCCGGTCCACTTCGCCGGGGTCGGCGAGCAATTCGGACCTCCGCTTTCGGGCGTCATCGAAGGTCGCGTGGAAGAGGTCCAGCAGCCGCTTCTTGAAGTCGCCGTACCCCTTGCCCCCGGCCCGCCACTCGGCCTCGATCGCGGGCCATTCCGCCGGCGGCGCCATCACCTTCAACAAGTCGTACAGCGGCCCCTCGGGGGGCTTCGGGGCCTCGACCGGCGTCGAGTCGGTCTTGATGCCCATGATGCGCTTCTTGGTCTCTTTGTCGTCGGCGAAGAGGTCGATGGCGTTGCCGTAGCTCTTCGACATCTTCTGGCCGTCGATGCCGGGCACCACGGCCGTCTCGTCGCGCAGGCGGAACCGCGGCAGCTTCAGCACTCCTGGAGGGTGGCCGCCGGCCCCGGTCGGGTCGGCGGGTTCGTACCCCTTGACGTAGGTGACGTTGAACTTGGTCGCCCAGTCGCGCGCGAACTCGACGTGCTGCACCTGGTCGCGGCCGACCGGCACCACGTCGGCCCCGTAGAGCAAGATGTCGGCGGCCATCAGCACCGGGTAGGCGAACAGGCCGAAGTCCGCGGCCACGCCCCGGGCCAGCTTGTCCTTGTAGCTGTGCGCCCGCTCGAGGTTCGACATCGGCACCACGGTGCCCAGCACCCAGTACAGGTCGAGCACCTCGGGAATGTCGCTCTGGCGGAAGAGGACCGCCTTCTTCGGGTCGAGCCCCAGCGCCAGGTAGGCGACGGCGGTCTCGCGGGTCAGCTCGCGGGCCAGGGCGGCGTCCCTCACCGTGGTGAGCGCGTGCAGGTTGGCGATGAAGTAGAGGGCCTCGCCCTCGTGCTGCAGCTCGATGAATTGGCGGAGCGCGCCGTAATAGTTGCCCAGGTGCAGCCGCCCCGAAGACTGTACGCCCGAGAGGATTCTCATCGGGCGCCCTTATACTCCCACGACGTGAAAGGCCCAGCCTCCCTTGGGAGACCGGGCCTCGGTGACACGAGCGACCGGGGCTCTTACGCGACCGGACGAACGTTCGCCGCTTGCAGGCCCTTCGGGCCCTTGTTCACGTCCAACTCCACCTTCTGGCCCTCGGCCAGGGTGCGGAATCCTTCGGCGGCAATCGCGGTGTGGTGGCAGAAAACGTCTTCGCCCCCGCCGTCCTGAGTGATGAAGCCGAAGCCCTTCGCATCGTTGAACCACTTCACGGTACCAGTAGCCATTTTCGTTTGTTCTTTCGAGTCTGAACCGCAAAGAGTGCGGTTCGACCCTGCGCTTGTTTCGCAGGGCGGCGGGCTTCTACAGGGCTTCCCGGCGAATGTCGAGCCACCCTCGCCGATTGCGGATAACCCCGCGCCGCGCCAGGGCGACGAGGCCCAAGAGGCCCCAGAGGCCGAAGGCGGGGCTTCCCGGCGACTGGCAGTCGCAGCCCGCCGTGTAGTCCTTCTCTGGAGTCAAGGCGACATCGAAGCCGTTGCTGGAGACGTCCGCCATTCCCGGCGAGGAGGCCCGTAGCGTGTACCCGGTGCCCTCCCGGTTGAGGGACAGGTCCGCGAAGGTGGCCACGCCGTCCACCGCGGCCGCCGCGCTGGCGCCGGACAAGACCGCCAACCCTGGGTTGTCCTGGAGGGCGAGGGCGATGGCGGTCGAGGCCCCAGGCACCGCGTTGCCCCAGGCGTCTTCCACCGCCACCTGCACCGCGGGAGTCAGCGGTGCAGCCAGCACTCCATTCGCCGGCTGGACGACGAAGGCCAGCTTCGACGCCGCTCCGGCGGTGATGTCGAAGGCCGCGCTGGTAGCCGTCCCCAGCCCAAGGGCCGAAGCCGACAGCGTGTAACCCGCGCCCGCCTTGTCCAACGACAAGTCCGCGAAGGTTGCCAGGCCGTTGACGGTCGAAACCGCGCCACTGCCGCCCAACTGGGCGCCGCCCGGGTTGGCCAGAATGTCGACAGCAATAGTCGCGGTCGCGGAAGTCGGCGTGTTGCCAGCCACGTCCTGCACCGCCACCGCCACGGCCGGAGTCAGCGTGGCGCCCGCAACGGTACTGACCGGATTGACTACGAAGGCCAGTCGAGCCGCCGTGCCCACGGCAATGTCGAAGGCCGCGCTGGTAGCCCCGGTGAGCCCGGCCGAGGTAGCCGTGAGGGTGTACCCGACACCTGGCCGGTTGACGGACAACCCGCTGAAGGCCGCGACGCCTCCCACCGCACCGGCCGTGGAAGCGCCGCTCAGCACGCCAGCTCCTGGATTGTTGCCCAGCGCGAGCGCAATGCTGGCTGTCGACGAGGGCACGGCATTGCCCTGCGCGTCCAACACCTGCACCGTGGTGGCCAGCGCCGCCCCCGCCGTGGCGCTCAGAGGCTGCACCACGAAGGCCAGCCGCGCCGCCGCGCCCGCCGTCACGTCGAATGTCGCGCTCGTTTCCGCCGGCAGCATCCCTGAGGTCGCCACCAGCGTGTACCCCACGCCCACCATGTCCAACGTCAGCCCGCCAAAGGTCGCAACGCCTCCTACCGCGCTCACCGCGGCCACCCCCCCCAGCGCGCTGCCGCCGGGGTTGACGCCCAACGCCAAGACGACGTTGGCCGTGGAAGACGTGTCCGTATTCCCGAACGCGTCCTGCACCGCCACCCGCACCGCTGGCGCAACGCCGGCCCCCGCGGCCACCGTCGACGGCTGGACGACGAAGGCCAGCCTCGCCACCGCCGCGACGGTGACATCGAAGGGCGCGCTGATGGCCGAGCCAAGGCCCCCCGACGAAGCCACCAGCGTGTAACCCACCCCCACCCTGTCCACCGACAGCGCGCCAAACGAGGCGATTCCTCCCGAGGCCGGCACGGCGGCGCCGCCCGAGAGCGCGCCTGCGCCTGGGTTGTTGCCCAGCGCCAGGGCAACGCTCGCCGTTGAGTCCGGGACCGCGTTGCCCAGCGCGTCCAGCACCGCCACCTGGACGACGGGCGAAAGCGCCACTCCCGCCATCGCGCTCGAAGGTTGCACCAGGAAGGCCAACTGCGCCGCCGCTCCGGCGGTGATGTCGAAGGCGGCACTGGTGGCGCCGACCAGCCCACTCGAGGAAGCGGTCAGGGTGTAGCCCACCCCCACCCTGTCCACCGACAGGTCCCCGTAGGCCGCGACGCCACCCACCGCGCTCAACGGATTGGTGCCGGACAGGATTCCGCCGCCGGGGTTGCTGCCCAGCGCCACCGTGACGGCCGCGGTCGAGGCGCCCGCCCGGTTGCCGAAGGCGTCCTCCACCGCCACCGACGAAGTGATCACGCCTCCCGCCGCGGCGCTCGCCGGTTGCACCAGGAAGGCCAGTTGCGCCGGCGCCCCCGCAGAGATGTCGAATGGGGCGCTGGTGGCCCCGGCAAGCCCGGCGGACGACGCCACCAGCGTGTAGCCGACGCCCACCCTGTCCAGGGACAGGTTGCCGAACGCCGCCACGCCCCCCGACGCCGCCACCGAAGTAGTGCCCGACAGCACGCTGCCGCCCGGGTTGCTGCCCAGCGCCACCGAGACACCGGCGGCCGAAGAGGCGACCGCGTTGCCGAAGGCGTCCTGCACCTCGACCGAAGGAGTCAGCGCCGCCCCGGCGGAGGCGCTGGCCGGCTGCACGGTGAAGGCCAGCTTCGCCGCCGCCCCAGCAGTGACGTCGAACGCAACGCTGGTGCTACCCGTCAGCACGCCGGAGGACGCCGTCAGCGTGTAGCCCAACCCTGCCCTGTCGATCGAGAGGTTGCCGAAGGTGGCTACGCCCGAGACGGCCGCTTGCGAGTTGGTGCCGGACAACGTGCCACTTCCGGGGTTGGTGCCGATGGCGATGGCGACGCTCGCCGCGGACGACGTCACCGTGTTGCCGAACGCGTCCAGCACCGTCACCTGCACCGCCGGCGCGATCGAGGCACCCGCCACGGTGTTGGTCGGCTGTGCGGTGAAGACCAACCGCGCCGCCACCCCCGACGTCACGTTGAAGGCGGCGCTGGACGCCCCGGTGAGCCCCGTCCCCGACGCCACCAGCGTGTAGCCCACTCCCGTCTTGTCGATGGAAAGGCTGGCGAAGGCCGCCACCCCTGCTATCGCGCCCACCGGGTTGGTGCCGGACAGAATGCCTCCTCCCGGGTTGGTGCCAATAGCGAGGGTGATGCTGGCGGAAGAGGAAGGCACGGTGTTGCCCAGCGAGTCTTGCACCACGACCGAGGGGGTAATGGCCGCCCCGGCCGCGGAGTCGGCTGGTTGTACGGCGAAGGCCAACTTCGTCGCCGCCCCGGCCGTCACGTCGAAGGTGACGCTGGTGGCACCGCCCAGCGCTCCCGAGGAGGCCGTCAGCGTGTAACCCACCCCCGTCTTGTCGATGGAGAGGTTGGCGAAGGAGGCGACTCCCGAGACGGCGCTCTTCGGGTTGGTGCCCGAGAGCGCGCCGGCTCCCGGGTTGGTGCCGATGGCGAGGGTGACGCTCGCTGCGGACGTCGTCACGGTGTTGCCCAGCGAGTCCTGCACCGTCACCGTGGGCGCGATGGCCGCGCCGGCCGTGGTGTTCGCCGGCTGGACCGCGAAGGCCAACTTCGCGGCGACGCCGGGCACGATGTCGAACGCGACGCTGGTGGCGCCGGTGAGGCCTCCGGCCGAGGCGACGAGGGTGTAGCCGACACCCGCCTTGTCGATGGAGAGGTCGGCGAAGGCCGCCGTTCCCGCCACCGCGCTCTTCGGGTTGGTGCCGGAGAGTGTGCCGCTTCCCGGGTTGGCGCCGAGAGTGACGAAAATACTTGCCGTCGAGGAAGTAACGGCGTTGCCCATCGCGTCCTGTACCGCCACCGAGGGGGTGAGGGCCGCGCCGGCGGTCGAGCTGGCCGGTTGCACAGTGAAGGCCAGCTTGGCCCCGGTCCCCGTGATGATGTCGAAGCCCACGCTGATGGTTCCCGCGAGGCCGCCGGAAGCCGCCGCCAGCGTGTAGCCCGCGCCAGACTTGTCGATCGAGAGGTTCGGGAAGCTGGCGACGCCACCCGTGGCGCCTTGGGTCGCCGTACCTCCCAGGGTGCCTGCCCCGGGGTTGGCGGCAATCGCCAGCGTGATGCTGGCCGCCGAGGAGGTGACCGTGTTGCCCAGGGCGTCCTCTACCGTCACCTGAATGGC
>JAHFDQ010000258.1 GCA_023248915.1 Archangiaceae bacterium
GCGGAACTTGCCGTGGTGAGCGACGGCGAGGAGTTTCAGTTCGACGCCGGCGTCGTCATCAAGGACCACGCGCCCGCCACGGACCTGGGAGAGGTTCCGACGCTCCGCTACGACATCACCAGTGCCATTCCTGCCAGCGGCGCTTTCCGCCTGGTCTTTCGTTCCGAGCTGAAGAAAGGGAACGAGGCTGCGCGCTGGGACATCGACGACGTGCGCGTGAGCGGCGACGGCACCCTCCCGCCGCCTGCCGATGCCGGCAGCCCGGGTGGCGGTGACGGCGGAAGCGCCGACGCGGGCCCGCCCAAAGTCTGCAGCGCGCCCGCAGCCGCATCGACGGGGACAGGGACGCTGACCGGCGTTTCGCAGCTACCCGGTCCGGTGGACGGCTTCGCGGCGCGGCTGCTCACCGAGGGCGACGGGGAGGGCGGCTACACCTATACGTCCACGCTGCGGATTCGCCTCACCAACTACCCGAATGCGTGTGGCCATGAGCTCGCAGGCAATCTCCCGGGGGGCGGCGCCTTCTATGATCTCTTCATCACCGAGAGCTCGCTTTCTGCCTACCCGGCGGCCCCAGGGCCCGGCACCTACTCCTTCTCGCCGACCTACGCGGTAGACGTCCCGCGCTTCTCTTCCGGCTTCGGGAAGGACTGCTCCGGGGCGTGCGGATTCTGTGGCGGCGCCCTGGCGAACACGGCGGTCGGGTCGGTGACCCTGACCAGCGTCACGGCGGCGTCGGTGAGTGGCTCGTTCAGCTTCGAACCCTTTGGCCCGGGGAATGGCACCGAGAGCGGCACCTTCACCGTGCCGATCTGCAACACCACAGTGCCTGCGGCAGACCGCTGCTGCGCGACTGTCGCGGACGGAGGGGCAGGCGACGCCGGCAGCGGCAGCTTCGACGCCGGCAGCTCAGACGATGGCGGCGGAGTAGTTGGCGGCGACGACGGCGGTCCGACGGACGCAGGCCCACCCCTGGTCTGCGGCGCGCCTGCGACGGCGCCGACGGGCACGGCCACGTTGACCGGCGTCCCTCAGCTCACCACGCCCGTGGACGCCTTCGCGGCCCAGAGCCTCAGCGAATACGACGGGGGTCCCGGCAACTACGAGTTCACCACTGACCTGAGTATCAGACTCACCAACTACCCGAACGCGTGCGGCCACGAGCTCGCAGGAAACCTTCCCGGGAACGGCGCGTACTACGAGCTCTACATCTACGAGACCTCGCTCTCCGGCTACCCGGCGCCGGTGGGGCCGGGCACCTACTCCTTTTCCGCGACCCGATCGCCGGGTACGCCCTATTACGCCTCCGGGTACGCGTCGGACTGCAACGGAGCCTGTGGATTCTGCTCCAGCGCCGTCGCGTCCATCGCGGTCGGGTCGGTCACCCTGACTACCGTCTCCTCGACGTGGGTCGCCGGCTCTTTCACCTTCGAGCCCTTCGGACCAGGAAATGGGGCCGAGACCGGCACCTTCGGCGCCCCGCTCTGCAACTCAGCCGTGCCGGCCGACCAGTTCTGCTGTGCGAAGGTCGCCCCCGACGGCGGGGGCGGCTGACCACCCAGCCTAGGCACGCCGAGGCGGTGATGACGTTCGAGGCGCGGTAGGCTTGCCGGCGTGGAAGCGCGCCTCGTCGAATTCGCCGAAATCCTCCGCCAGAACGGCCTGAGGGTTAGCACCGCCGAGGTGGTGGACGCTTCGCGGGCGACCGCCGAGGTGGGGTTGGCGGACCGGGCGCTGTTCAAGGCGGCCTTGCGCTCGACGCTCTGCAAGCGCGAGCAGGACGTCGAGTCGTTCGACCAGGCCTTCGAGGCCGCGTTCTCGGGCGCCGCGCAGACCTTCGAGGCGATCGACCGGGCGCTGCTCGAGCGAATCCGCGAAGCGGGGCTGCTCGAGGGGGACGAGCTGGCGATGGTGATCGCCACCGTCAACCGGCTGTTCAACCAGCTCTCGCCGCTGTCCCAGGCCACCCTGGCCGGCGACCGGGCGCGGCTGGCGCAGATCTTTCGGGCCGCCTCGCTGCAGCTCGACTTCACCCGCCTCGAGAACGCCATGCAGGCGGGCTTCTTCTCGCGCCGGCTGATGGCGGGTGCGGGCAGCGACAAGGTGCGCGGCGATCTCGACGCGCTGTCCGACGAGCTGAAGGCCCGGGGGCTGTCGGCAAAGGGGCTCGAGCTGGTGTCGCGGCACCTCGGCGAGGCGCTGCGAAGCGTGGAAGAGGCGGCCCGCCGCGAGGTCGACCGGCAGGCGAGGGCGCGGTTGAGGCGCGCGAGTGGCGCCCTGGCCGACCGGCCCTTCCACACCCTCACCCGCGAAGAGGTCGAGAAGACCGAGGCCGCGGTGCGCAAGCTGGCCGAGAAGCTGAAGGCGCGCCTGGTGAAGAAGGCCCGCTCGCGCCGCCGCGGCGCGCTGAACGTGCGCCGCACCCTCCGCAAGAATCTCACCTGGGGCGGGGTGCCGATGGTGACGGCGTTCCGTTCGCGGCGCCCCGAGCGGCCCGAGGTGGTGGTGCTGTGCGACGTGTCGGACTCGGTGCGCAACGCTTCGCGGATGATGCTCTTGTTCACCTACACCCTGCAGTCGCTCTTCGTGCGGGTGCGCTCGTTCGTCTTCGTCTCGGACGTGGGCGAGGTGACGAAGTACTTCAAGGACTCGTCGGTGGAAGAGGCAGTCGATCTCGCGACCGCCGGCCGGGCGGTTTCGCTGCACGCGAACTCGAACTACGGGCGGGCGCTGTCGGCCTTCGCCCGCGACCAGCTCGGCAGCCTCAGCCGGCGCACTACCCTGATGATCATCGGAGACGGCCGCAACAACTACAACGCGGCGAACGCCTGGGTGCTGAAGGACTTGCGCGCCAAGTGCCGCCGCCTCTTGTGGATTTGCCCCGAGGACAAGCGGGCCTGGGGCTTCGGCGACAGCGAGATGCCAGCCTACGCCCGCCACTGCCACCAGGTCGTCACCGTGCAGTCCCTCACGGACCTGACCCGGGTCGCCGAGCAGCTCGTGCCCGGATAGGGGTGGCCTCCCAACTCCTGGGGAGGCGGGGCGACTTATGCCCCGTTATGCCCGCAGGGCATAACTCTCGCCCAAGGTATTGCCCTCAGGTCATTTCTTGGGCTTCTTCGAGGCGCCAGGCCCCTTCCAAACGTAGCGCGCCCCGCGACGCTGGCCCTCCAGCACCAACTCCGGGTGCATGGACGACACTTTGGCCAGGACCACGGTCGCACGCTTGCCGGTGATCCGGCAAAGCTCTGCTGCTTCCCGACGGGTGATCACGCCGTGCGTCCGGGCGTACTGGAGCACCATCTGCTCCTGCTGCAGCGGTTCAAAGCCTCGCGTCCGAACGTACGCAGACTTGTCGCCGAGCATTCGGTACATCGCTGCCGGCAGATGATAGGCGCGCCCGCGCCGTACGCCCTTCGCCTCGACCACCCCTGCGTCCACGAGGCGAGCCAACACCGAGCGGGCGCGCTCCACGTCCGACTGGAGCACGCGGGCGGCGTCTTCGCTGGTCAGTTCGCGCTGCTCGGCGCAGGCCCGAAGTAGAAGGAGGTCAGGAAGCTGCCATAGATGTCCTGCACGTCCCTGCGCAACGACCCAACGGACCAACTCGAGATTGGCGGCCCCGCCGGGGAGGACGACTGATACCGATCGTTCCGTGGCCGAATAGCGCGGCGCCGCGCGGCCATACCGCAGCTGGCCGTAGAAGATGGTGTCCACCCCTCGTCCGGTGCGCTCGACGATGCCGGCACGTTTGAAGGCGTCGGCGAGCAACGGGTTGCGGGGCCGAGGCGGCGTCACGAGGATGTTGTCCAGCCGCACGCCCTCGGGCAGACCGCCGGGGTTGTCGATTCGGATCCCCTCGTCGGTCCACTGGACATGAATGGCGCCGAGCTGCGTGATGTCTCGATGAGTCATCGCATTGGCGAGTGCTTCACGAAAGGCGTCCTCAGAGAAATCCGGCACCTCGGTGCGGAAGAGGTCGACGATCTCGGTGCTGCGGTTCCTGGCCCGGAATCGCAGCGTCAGATCCTCGAACGCGCGCAGCAACGGAATGCGGCTGATGTCGTTCTCCTCGACCTTGCCCGCGCGAATCACCTGCCAGGCGATCTCGTGCGTGGGGAGCAGCCGTCGCAGCGCCTCCTCGCGGCCGAAGAGCATCAGGCCGAGCCGTCGGATTCCATGGACCTTGCCGTTGGCCTCGAGCCCCCCGACGGCGCGACACAGGTCTTCATCGCTCAGCTCGACGAGGGCACGGTCGCCACGTCCCCCACTCTCGCGCGCGAGTCGGCGAAAGCGCTCGAGCTCGAGCCGGTCGAGATCGTTCCAGCCTGCGCCGGTCACGACGGCTGCAGAAGGGTCGTGAGCGAGTCCATGTCCGGCCGTCTCGAACACGAAGAAAGGCACGCAAGCCGGGCGACCGTCGCCGCCAAGCCCTCTGCGGAGATATCTACCGTTCGAAGTCCCGGTCGGGGTCGGCGCAGCCGGCACCCGCACCACAAGCACGGGCTTGCCCTGCGCTCAACCACCTCCGCTCGCACCCCTACGGCTGGGCGAGTGGAGTTCGAGACCACCGCCTCGACGCGCCGCGGGTCAATGGAACTGCCATGTCGCGGTCGCGCTCCGGTGACGCGGCCGTCGTCCTCGACGCCGATGAGCAAGGTTCCGCCGCCGCCGTTGGCAAGACAGACCACCGTTTCGACCAACTCGCCGTCGTTGACCTCGGTCTTGAACTCCAGATCGAGCGACTCGCCTCGGGCGATGAGCGCGTCGATGGACGTCAGCGCCTCAGGCATCAGCTTACCTTGAACACCTTCATCACCTCGTCACCCAGGTGGTTGATCACCTTGACCGCGACTCGGCCCGACTTGGGCTTGTCGAACGGCCGGGAAGTATCGCTGTGGCGACCAGGACACTCGTAGGGCGAGTTCAGGATCGGCTTCGCAAAGAAGGCGTCAGTCATCGGTCGAGCGCACCCTAGCGCAAGAGGTGACGCCGGCCTTGACGATCTCGCGGGGAGTGCCGATGTCGCCGGTCCGAGCCCATGCGGAGTCGCCTTGCTTCCCCGGCGGGGGGTGGCCTTTGGTCCACCCGGAGCGGTAGGTTCCGCGCCACTTGAAGCGCTACTTCATCCACACCTTCGGCTGCCAGATGAACGCGAGCGACAGCTCGCGCATCGGCGAAGCCCTGGGCCGCATGGGGCTGTCGTTCACCCCCACCGCGGAAAGCGCCGACCTCATCGTGCTGAACACCTGCTCTATCCGCGAGAAGCCCGAAGAGAAGATGCTCTCGGCGCTGGGGCGGTACCGGGCGGTGAAGGTGGCCCGCGGGGCGATGATCGCGGTGGGCGGCTGCGTGGCCCAGCAAGAGAAGGAACGCATTCTCAAGAAAGCCCCGTACGTCGATGTCGTCTTCGGCCCCGACGCCATCGGCAGGCTGCCCGAGCTGGTCGAGCGCGCGCGGAGAGATCACGTGAGGACGGTCGAGACCGCCTGGGTCGATTCCGACGAGTACGTCTTCCCCCGCGCCGACCCCGAAGCCGCCCGGGGCAAGGTGACCGGCCTCGTGACGGTGATGAAGGGCTGCGACAACGTCTGCTCGTTCTGCGTGGTGCCGCACACCCGCGGCCGCGAGGTGAGCCGCCCGGTGGGCGAGGTGCTGGCCGAGGTCGCCGACCTGGCGAGGGTAGGGGTTCGCGAGGTGACCCTCATCGGCCAGAACGTCAACTCCTACCGGGGAGGCTGCACCTTCGCCTCGCTGTTGCGCCAGGTGGCGCGCGAGCCGGGCGTCGAGCGGGTGCGCTTCACCACCAGCCACCCACACGACTTGTCGGACGACCTGGTCGAGGCCTTCCGGGTCGAGCCGAAGATCGCGCCGCACTTCCAGCTGCCCATCCAGTGCGGGGTCGACCGGCTGCTTTCGAAGATGCGCCGCGACTACACGGTCGCCGAGTACCTCGAGAGGCTGGCGGCGCTTCGCCGGGCGCGCCCCGGCATCGCCGTCACCACCGACATCATCGTCGGCTTCCCGGGAGAGACGGACGAAGAGTTCGACCAGACGGTCGACCTCACCCGTCGGGTGCGCTTCGAGAACCAGTACTCCTTCGTCTTCTCGCCGCGCCCGAAGACCGCCGCCGGCGCCCACGAGGCCGAGTGGGGGCCGGTGCCGCACGCGGTAAAGGTTTCTCGGCTCGACCGCCTGATTGAAGTGCAGCGGGCCATCACGGCAGAAATCCTCCGCGAATCGGTCGGCACCGAGGTCGAGGTGCTGGTCGAGGGCCCCTCGCGCTTCGAGCCGACCCGCAGGTTCGGTCGCACCCCCGAGAACCGCGTGGTGAACTTCGACGGCGACGCCCCCGCGGGCGCCCTGGCGTGGGTGAAGATCGAGCACGCCAGCTCGAGCGCCCTGCGCGGCGTGCAGGGCGAGCGAGTCTCTTTGCCGCCGATACCCGTCGCCGACCCGCTCCCCGAGGGGGACGCATGCTCGGCCTAGCACTTCAGCGGAGGCTCGCGCCGGCGCTCACCGTCGGGTACCTGGGGCTCATCTACTGGCTGTCGTCGCAGACCTCGCCCCCCGTCCCGTCGCTGGGCTTCGAGGGGGCCGACAAGCTGCTCCACGGCATCGAGTACGGGGGGCTCGGCTGGCTATTGGCCTGGTCGGCGTCGGCCCACGGCGCGCGGGGGAGGGCGGCGCTCTTCGTCGGCGCCGTGGCGGGCTCGCTCTACGGGGCGAGCGACGAAATCCACCAGGCCTTCGTTCCCGGGCGCGAGTGCGACGCCTTCGACTGGGCGGCCGACACATTCGGTAGCCTGGTGGGAGCCTTGGCCTTCGTCGGGGCCGGCCGCTGGTGGGCGGGCCGCCGGCTCGCCGCGGAGGGTCGATGATTCGCAGCTTCAGGGGCGTGACGCCGAGAATCCACCCGTCGTGCTTCATCGAAGACTCGGCGCAAATCCTCGGCGACGTCGAGGTGGGCGAAGAGTCCTCGGTTTGGTTCAACTGCGTGCTCAGGGGCGACGTCGACGCCATCCGCATCGGCAAGCGCACCAGCATTCAGGACCTGTCGCTGGTGCACGTGCTGGCGAACAAGTACCCCACCCACGTCGGCGATGACGTCACGGTGGGCCACCACGTGGTGCTGCACGGCTGCCGCGTCGGCAACCGGGTGCTGGTCGGCATGGGAGCCATCGTGATGGACGACGTCACCATCGGCGACGACTGCGTCATCGGCGCCGGAGCGCTGATCACCCCGGGCACCCAGGTGCCCCCGGGATCGCTGGTCGTGGGCAGCCCAGCCAAGGTGCGCCGGCCCATCACCGAAGAGGAACGCCAGTGGATCGCGCGGTCGGCGCAGAACTACGTCCGGTACACCGCCGAGCACAAGGCGAGCCGGGGATGACGGGCGCGGCGCCCGAGAGACGGGCCTCGAATTGGCTTCGAGGGCCAGAATGAAGCTGCTCGTCGCCGCCGCCGTGACGCTCGCCGCGGCGGGCCCGCCAACTCGGCGCTTCGCCATCGTCGTCGGCAACGACTCCGGGGCCGGGGCGCACCCGGCGCTCCACGCGGCCGAGAGCGACGCGGCCCGACTCAGCCGGGCTCTGGTCGAGGTGGGCGAAGTGGCGGCGGCCGATCTGCAGCTCCTGCAGGGGCGACGCCTCGCCGAGGTCGAAGCGGCCTTCCTCCGGGTGCGCGAACGGGTGTCCGAGCTCCACCGGGTGCCCGGAGCCCGGGCGCTGCTGCTCGTCTACTTCGCCGGCCGCGGGGAAGGCACCGCCCTCGAGCTTGGCCCCGACCGGCTCGACAAGGCCCGGGCCCGGGCGCTGTTGGCCGAGACGCGGGCCGACGTCCGCCTCGGGTTTCTGAATCTCCGCGCCGGCCCAGGCGGAGCCGAGGTCGCGGTGACCGCCGCGCCGAAGTGCACGCTCGACCTCGAGGACCGGCTGTCGAGCGCTGGCGAAGCCTTCTTGACCGCGCGCGAGGCAGGCGAGGCGCCGCCAGAGAGCGCCGGGGGCTTTTCGAACCACCTCGTCGCCGGGCTCAGGGGGGCGGCCGACCATTCCGGGGACCAGTGGGTGACCGTCGAGGAGTGGGTGCGGTACGCCGCCGACCGGGGTTCGGGTGGTCAGCCCGCGGCCGAGGGCCTGCGCCTCGCCGGGCAGGTCGAGCTCGTCATGGCCAACCTGAAGGCGGCGCGCACCGCGGTCGAATTGCCACCGCGCTTTGAAGTGGCCCAGCTCTTTGATCTGGACCGCGGCGAGACGGTCGCCCAGCTCGACGCACGCTCGGGCCGGGTGGTGGCGCTGGCGCCGGGCCACT
>JAHFDQ010000693.1 GCA_023248915.1 Archangiaceae bacterium
CCTTCGACGCGGGCGGCGTGCGCGTCATCGACGTCGGCGACCGGGCTCACCCGCGCGAGGTCGGCCGGTACTCGAACCCCGTCCTCAACGGCAAGCCCCGGGCCTACAACAATCTGGTGATCGACGGTGCGAACGCCTACGCGGCGTTCGACTACTGCGGCCTCGAAGTCCTCGACGTGACGGACCCGTCGAACATCACCCAGAAGAGCTGGTGGAACCCGTGGCACTGTGAGACCGGGCCGCTCAACTGGTTCTCGAGCGACGGCCACGTCAACGAGGTCGAGCTCGACGCGGCCCACCACCGGCTCTTCCTGTCCTCGGGCAAGAGCGACCTCGACGTGCTCGACGTGACCGACCCGGCGGTGCCGGTGCCGGCGGGCGAGTTCGGCGGCGTCTCGAACGGGATCGGAACCTGGGGCGTGTCGCTTCGGGGCGACGAGGTGTTCCTCACCTACGTGTGCGCCGCCATTCCGTTCTCGTCCAACTGGACCGGAGTGAAGGCGCTGAAGGTGCGGAACTGACCGCCGCCGCTACCGCTCGACGATGACGAACTCGACCCGGCGGTTGAGCTCGCGGCCGCGCGAGGTCAGGTTGGGCGCCACCGGACGGGAATCGCCGAAACCGGCCGATTCGATGCGGCTGGTGTCGATGCCCTGCGACACCAGGTAGTCGGCCACCGCCTTGGCGCGGCCTTCCGAGAGCGTCTGGTTCGCGGCCTTCCCACCCTTGTTGTCGGTGTGGCCCTCGACCCGAAGCTTCTTCAGGTCGTTCTTCACGATGACGTCGACCACCTGCGCCAAGAGCGCGTAGCTGTCGGTCATGATGGTGGACTTGCCGGTCACGAAGTGCACCTGCTGAGTCACCTCGATCTTGTTCTCCTTCAGGATGACCAGCTTCTTCTTGGGCTCTGGCGTGAGGTCGAACGCCACCGCCATCGTGCCGCTCTCTGCGACCTGCACCTCGCGCGTCTGCGCCAGGTACCCTTCCGCCGTTACGACGACGTGGTAGGTGCCGCCGGGCACTTCGGCGGGGGTCGGCGCGGCGGCGCCTTCCGCGGTGACGACGCGCTGCTCGACCGGCCCCTTGAAGACGACCGTCGCCGCCACCGGCTTCTTCTTCGTGGCCACGGTGACGTCGAAGTGGGCCCGCTTCACCGCGGCCTCGAGCGCGACCTCGATCAGCGTCACCTTGCCGGGTTCTACCGTCACCTCGGTGTCGGCGGCCTTGTAGCCGTCCTTCGAGGCCGAGAGCTTCACCGGCCCGCCCGGCAGCTCGTGGGTGAGGAAGTGGCCGGTCTCGGCGTCGGAAGCGACGGGCGGCAGGCCCGCGCCCACCATCGCCACGATGACACCGGGAATGGGCTTGTGGGTGGCTGCGTCGACCACCGTGCCGCTCACCTTGGACGTTTTCGGGGCTTCGGACTTGGCCGTCTCGACCTTCCGTTCCTGCAGCGTCTCGACGAAGCGCGTCTCGCCGCGCTGGAACGGGTCGATGTTGAACGAGGCTCCGAAGCGGAAGTCGAAGGGCGGCGTGGCCGGCACGCCCGCGCCGACGTAGCGGGCGAGGCCGAAGTCCATCGCGGCGGCCAGGGTCAGGTCCTTCACGGCGGTCACCTTCAGCCCCAGCGCCAGCGTCTGGGCCATCGCGGAAGCCGCGGGCACCGCGACTCCGTCCGGGCCGATCAACTGGTCGCCGGCGACTCCGAGCGGCGCGGCGACGTTGTACTCGAGGAAGGGCGTCACCGCCGGCAGGGGCGCCTCGACCGCGGCGCCGAACGCAAACCGGTTGTAGCGGTTGACGCCCAGCGCGAACTCCTCGGCGGAGTTCAGCGTGAAAGTCTTTACCAGGCCTCCGGTGCTGTCCAGGATGAAGCCCAGGTTCGCGTGCACCCGAAGCGGCAACTCGGGCACGGCCTCGCGCAAGTCGTAGGTAGCGACCAGCTTCGGGGCGAAGCCGAGCGCGAAGCGGCTGACCGACTGGTTGCCGACCCCCGAGAAGGACGTCAGCCTCAAATCCACCCCGCCGTCGAAGCCGGCCGCCAGGCGGCGCGCGTACTTGCCGCCGAGGGTGATGTCGCCGAGCGACTGGATGAGCGTCGGAGACGATCGCGAACTCGAGTTCGCCGACGCGGCGTACGACAGGTAGGCTTCGATGTTCTCGACGGGAACGAACGAGACTCCGAAAGTACCTCCGGTCCGCACGTCGGTCGCGCCCCGTACCGGGAAGTTGCCCTGGTTCAGGTATTCGCCGTTGGCGTAGAAGCGCAGCAGCCCCTTGGGCCCCAGGTCGGCGCTGCTGACGTCGAGCACGCCGATGCCCGCGGCCCCGGCGGTCACCCGGAGGTTCTCCTTCGCGTTGTACCGGTTCTGCGAAGTGGCCGGGCTGTGGGGTTCAGTGCCGGGCAGGAAGCGTTCGGCTTTCGAGACCAGGGTGACGCCGGCGTCGGCATCGCCGGCCGCGGCCTCGGCGGCGCGCAGCCGCGCCTCGACGCGCTCGCGAGCGTCGGGGTTGCGGTCCGCGGGTGCTGGCGCTGGCGCAGGGGCGGGGGTTTCGGTCGCTCCCCATTCCTGAAGCCCGGGGGCGGCGGTGCCGGCGTCCGAGGTGACCGACGGAGCCGGAGCCACGGTGTCCGCCGGCGCGGCGGGCGCAGGGGCCGCGGCCGGCTTCGCGGGGCCAGGAGCCGGGGCCGGTGCAGGCGCGGCGTCGATCGGGGGCGTCGGCGGAAAGGTAGTCCAATCGTCCCCAGCCTGGGCGCGCGCGGGCGTCGAGCCCGCGAGCACGAGAAC
>JAHFDQ010000694.1 GCA_023248915.1 Archangiaceae bacterium
GCCTCGATCGCCTGGGCGTCGACCCACCGCGCCAACCTCGCCCGCGTGTGAAACCACATGGCGTTCCTTTCGCTACCACGAACCGCTGGCGCCGCCTCCGCCCGATCTCCCGCCTCCGCCTCGAAAGCCCCCGCCGGAAGCTCTGCCGAAGCCCCCGCCCCGCCGTCGGCCCGAGGCCAGGACGAAGAGCAAGCTCAAGGCCAGGCTCGGGTTGGTGATGAACAGAATTCCGAACAGCACCGCCAGCACCCCGAAACCGACGAGCTGCCCCACGGGCAGCCGCGTGCCGAGCGGGCCCCCGGGGAGGCTGCCGCCCTGAACCAGCGCAGCCAGCGCGTCGACGGCCCGGGTCACCGCCCCGTCCCGGTCTCCTGACCGGAAGCCGGGAACCAGCACGTCGCGAATGACGCGCGAAGCGATGGCGTCGGGGACCACCGACTCGAGCCCGTACCCAACCTCGATGCGCATGGCCCGGTCGTCCGCCATCACGAAGAGCACCAGCCCGTCGTCGAGGCCTTTCCTTCCCACCCGCCAGGCCGCGAAGGCGCGCGCGGCGAAGTCGTCGATGGGTTCGCCGCGGGTCGACCGGTCGATGTAGACGAGCAGCTGGTGCCCGGTGTGCTGCTCGAGCGTCGCCAGCCGCGCGTCGAGCGCCGAGCGCGTCGCGGGCGACAGGAACCCGGCCTCGTCCGTCACCCAGCGTGTGGGCGCCGGGGGCAGGGCGACCCCGGCCGTGGCTGCCAGCGCGGCGCACAGGAAGGCCGCGACGAAGGCGCGTCTCACGGTCGCGGCTCCGACGTCAGAACTTCACCGCGGGCGGCGTCTCGGCCCCGGCTTTCGCCTGGAAGTAGGGCTTCTCGGCGAAGCGTGCGCCGAAGGCATTGGCGACCAGCACCGACGGAAAACGGGACCGGCGCGAGTTGTAGTCGCGCGCCGACTCGTTGAAGCGCATGCGTTCGACCGCGATGCGGTTCTCGGTGCCCTCGAGCTGCGCCTGCAGGTCTCGAAACGCCCCGGTCGCCTTCAATTCCGGGTAGCGCTCGGACACGGCGAGCAGCCGCGACAGCGCGCTACCCAGCGCGTCCTGTGCCTTTTGGAATCGCGCGAACGCCTCGGGGTCGGCAACCACCTTGGCCATCGCCGCCCCCGAGAACTGCCCAGCCTGGGCTCTCGCCTCGGCCACGGCGATGAAGGTGTCCTTCTCGAACGAGGCGGCTCCACGCACCGTCTCGACCAGGTTCGGCACCAGGTCGAGCCGCCGCTGGTAGGCGTTTTCGACCTGGGCCCACTGGGCCTTCACCGACTGGTCCAGCGTCACCAGCGAGTTGTACGTGCCCCCGAACCACAGCCCAACGAGGACGAGGATGGCGACCAGCGAAATGAGAATCGCCGCGGCGGCGGCGCCGCGGTAGGCCCTGTCGCTGTCTGCGAGAGGACGTCCTGCAGGGGTCTGGGGGCGGCTCATGACGGCTCCTTCGGTGGGCGCGTGGGCGCGGCCCTGCGCCAGGCAAGGCGCGTGCCGGGGCGTCTCGGCTTCGACCGCCCGCGTCGCGCGCAATGATTGCCGGCCGCTCGCCTCGCCGCGCACAACGGGGCGCCGAGGTGCGCCGTCCGGCCGGGACCGCGCCCCGGCATCGTCGATGCACGGGCCGCCGACTCTCGAGGAGGCGTCATGAAGAAGCCGATTTCCGGACACCCTGCCGTGCGCGCGACCGTCTTGGCGATGGCGGCCGCGGGCTGCGTGGCGGCGCGCCCCATGGTTCCGCCCCCCGTGATGCCGCCACCGCCCGCTGCTTCGCCGGGCTTCTACGAGGCCCTGTCGCCCTATGGCGAGTGGATCTACGTGGAGGACGTGGGCAACGTGTGGCGGCCGTCGCCCGTGGCGGTAGGGCCGGACTTCGTGCCGTATCAGACGGGCGGGCTCTGGGAATACACCGACTACGGTTGGGCCTTCGCCAGCGACTACGCCTGGGGCTGGGGGCCCTTCCACTACGGGCGTTGGTTCTTCAGCGGCCTGTGGGGCTGGCTGTGGGTGCCCGATCTCGTCTGGGGGCCGGCGTGGGTGGACTGGCGGTACGGTGGCGGCTACGTGGGCTGGGCGCCGCTGCCTCCGGCTTCCCTGCACCACCGGTATCGGCCGTCGTGGTGCTTCGTGCAGACGCGGCACTTCGTCGACCGCGACCCGGGATTCCACCGGGCCAGCCCCGTCGAGTCCGAGCGCGCTTTCTATGCGACGCAGCCGTTGCCGCCGGCGCGCAGCCTGCCCCGGGGAGAGTCGGAGTTCGCGGGACCACCGCGCGCTCGCGTGGCCGAGGAGGCTCGGGTCGAAGTCAGGCAGTCGCGCCTCGAGCGGCCGAAGCCGCTCACCGACGAGGCGCTGCGCCTGCCGCTGCAGGTGACGGAGAAGCGTCCGGTGAAGGTCGAGATGAAGCCAGGAGAGGCGGTCCGCGTGCCGGGGGGCGTTCCGATGCCGCTCGAGCTCGAGGACGCGGAAGCCAGGAGCGCGCCCGTGCTCGAGCGGGAACCGGCAAGGCCGGCGCCGACTATCCCGCCCGGGGGAGCGGCTCTGGGAGAGCGCGGGCGGGAGGTGACAGGGCAGCCCGCCGGGGCCCAGGGAGCCCCTCCGCAGCCGGCCAGGCCAGGAGCAGTTCCGGCCGAGCGGGCCCCGGAGATTCCGACTCCATCGGCCGAACCTCGCGGGTTCGCGCCGACTCCGGTTCAGCCGTCGCAGCCGGCTCCTGTTCCCGCCGAACGGGCCAGGGAGATTCCGGCTCCCTCC
>JAHFDQ010000695.1:0-1074 GCA_023248915.1 Archangiaceae bacterium
CGGTGCGCTCGCCCAGCGCACGGGCCTGGCCTGGCCCTGCTGGCCCTCGGCGTTCGGCAGCGCCTCGACCGCCAGCTCGAGGTAGAGCCGGCCGGAGACCAGCAGCACCCCCCGGGTCACCAGCGCCAGCCCCTCGGACAGGCCCAGCGGCAATTGGAAGCGCGGCGCCCGCGCCACGTCGGCCACCTCGATGATGCGGGTGACGCGGAGCGCCAGCGTCGGGCTGACGTCGAGCACCACTGCCATGCCCGGCCGGGGAAGCTCGGGGCCCCCCAAGAGCTGCGACAAGTCTCTCAGCCCGAGGAAGCCGCGGATGCTCTCGCCGTCGAGATCGGGCGGGGCCACCTCGACCACCGAGGCCGCCTCGATGGCGTACCCGATTCCTCCTGCCTCGAAAAGCAGGCATAGCCGGCGGCCGCTTTCGAAGTGCGACACGGTTCGCGAAGCTAGCAGCCCAAGGAGGTTCCTGCTAAGCCGACGTCCATGGCGAAGATCTTGCTCGTCGACGACGAGAAGGTAGCCCGCTCGATGTACAGCGACTATCTGCTCGGCGCCGGCCATCAGGTGATGGCCGTCGGGTCCGTACCCGAAGCCAAGGACTCGCTGTCGCACGACAAGTTCGACGCGGTGGTGACCGACCTCATCTTGCCGCAGGGCGACGGCATGGAAGTCCTCGAGTACACCAAGGACCGGCACCCGGGCGTCGAGGTGATCGTCATCACCGCGCTCGACAAGGTGGACCCCGCGGTGCGCGCCATCAAGAGCGGCGCCGCCGAGTACCTGGTGAAGCCGGTGACGCCCGAGTCGCTGGCCCACGCGGTGATGCGCGCGCTCACCACCCGCCAACTGCTGCGCGAGAACGCCGAGCTTCGAGGCTACGTGGCGCTGCTCGAGACGGGCCAGCGCATCGCGACCACGCTCGACCGCGAACGGCTGCTGGTGACGGCCTCTGGCGCCTTCGCGCAGACGGTGTCGGCCGACGCGGTGGTGGTGTACCTGCGCGACTCGAACCGCGAGATGAAGCCCGAGGGCTTCTTCGGCCTCGACGAGGACGACCGGAAGGACTTGCCCGCT
>JAHFDQ010000695.1:1084-2775 GCA_023248915.1 Archangiaceae bacterium
GGCGGTGCCGGCCATCGAGGGCGAGGCGCTGCTCGGCTACGTGGTGACGCTGTTCAAGGGCACCATTCCCGAGACCGCGCTGGCGTCGTGCCAGTACCTGGAGCGCCACCTGGCGATGGCGCTGCGCAACCTGGGCCGGTTCGCCGAGGTCGAAGACCTGGCGTACTTGGACGACCTCACCCACCTGTTCAACACCCGGTACATGCACCTGGTGCTCGACCGCGAGGTGACCCAGGCCGCGGCCGAGAGCAAGCCCTTCTCGCTGCTGTTCCTCGACCTCGACTACTTCAAGAGCGTGAACGACACCCACGGCCACCTGGTGGGGTCGAAGCTGCTGGTCGAGGTGGCGCGGCTGATCAAGGGCTGCGTGCGCGACAACGACGTGGTCTGCCGGTTCGGCGGCGACGAGTACGTGGTGCTGTTGCGCGCCACCGACTCGGGCGGCGCCCTGAAGGTCGGCGAACGCATTCGCCGCACCATCGAGACGCACCACTTCCTCGCCCGCGAGGGCTACGGCCTGTCGGTGACCACCTGCATCGGGGTGGCCAGCTTTCCCGAGCACGCCGGGGACAAGCCGACGCTCATCGACTTCGCCGACCGGGCGATGTACCGGGGCAAGAAGGGCAGCCGGAACGTCATCTACGTGGCCGCGAAGGGGCTCGAGGCCACGCCGGTGCAGCGGCACAGCGCTCCGACCGGCTGACGCCGATGGGCCGAGCGTCTCGCGACATTGCGCAACCTGCGCTGACTTGGCCATGCTGACCTGCTCATGGACGCCCAGGCGGTGATCGACGCTCTCGACAAGGCGCTCGCCGCGGGAGACCTCGCCGGCGCCCGGGCGGTGTTGAATGACTTGAAGCGCGGCGGCGGCACGGCGGCGGTCCAGCTCGCGGCCGAAGTACTGCACGAGCTTCGGCAGCCGCTGCTCGGGGTAAAGGCCTACGCCCAGCTCTTGCGCGAAGAACCCGGGGCCGCGGCCATCGCCGGGCAGATGCTGTCGCAGGTCGACCGGATGGAGCAGATCATCTCGGACTTCATCCGCCTGTCGACCGACAAGGCCGCCCCGCAGACCCGGCTCGATCTCGCGCTGCCCGCCCGCGAGGCGAAGCGCCTGTTCCTGCTCAGCACGGACGCTACGAGGCTGCAGCTCGAGGTCGAGGCCGCGCCGGGCGTCGAGGTGCAGGGCAGCGGCCGGCTGCTCGAGCAGCTGGTGCTGAACCTGTTAAACAACGCCCGCGACGCGATGAACGGGCGGGGCCGGGTGAAGCTGGTGGTCACCACCGAAGGCGCCCGGCCGGCCCTCTACGTCGCCGACTGGGGCCCGGGCATTCCCCCCGAGCTCCGCGAGAAGGTGTTCGAGCCCTACGTCACCACCAAGGGCCGCGGCAGCGGGCTGGGGCTGGCGGTCTGCCGGCGCATCGCCGCCGAGCACGGGGCGCAGCTTGGCCTCGCTCCCCCCGACGTCCTGACCGACTCGCCTCCGCCGGCCACCGTCTTCCGGGTGCTCTTCCCGCAGGTGGGCGCGACGGCCGCGGCCAAGCCTGCCCGCCAGCGCATTCTGATCGTCGACGACGAGGCGGTCATCCGGTCGGTGCTGGCCGAGCTGTTGGGGCGCGAGTTCGAGGTGGTGGCGGCCGAGACCGCCGAGGAAGGAATCGCGCAACTCAGTCGGTCGCGCTTCGACCTGGTGG
>JAHFDQ010000696.1 GCA_023248915.1 Archangiaceae bacterium
GCGGGCAACCCTCCTTATCCGCGCCGGTGCGCTCCCGCGACGTCGAACGAGTGCGACACCACCACCGACACTTGGCTCACCACCAACGGAGTAGCCCAGGCGCTCATCAACGACACCGCCGGCAACGGCTTCGACGACGACTGCGACGGTGAAGTGGACGAGGGCTGCGCGTGCCTGGTGAACGGCTCGACGAAGGACTGCTACCTCGTCCCGGCGACCCAGGCCAACGTCTCCACCCACCTGCCGGTCGGCTGGTGCACCACGAATTCAAAGGGCTCGCTGGACTGCAGCGGCGGAGAGATCACGTTCTGGTCCGGCGTCTGCCGAGGCGCGCAGCCCCCGTACGACCACGACACCTGCGGCACCGGCGACTTCAACTGCGACGGGCTCGAAGGCAACAGCGACACGCAGGGCTGCAACTGCCCGGTCTCGGTGACCTGCCCGACGACCGAGCTGACCGAAGCGCCCTACCCGCCTCCGTCCGCCATTCCCCTCATCGACGGCTCGCTGTGGATTGGAGACGCCACCCAGCGCGCGCAGGCGACCAACTGGACCTGGACGGTGCTCGGCGGCGACTGCGACAACGTCCTGCCCTTCCCGACCTTCGCCCTGTACAACCAGGCCAACTCGGCGGCCGCGGGCGCGCGCCAGGGCGGCAGGACTCCGGTGAAGTACGACCCGGCCGCGACCCCCCCGCGCTACGTCGGGTCGGCCGGCGAGCCCCTCATCGCGATTCAGAAGGTGAACTACGGCAACGGCGTGGCCGGCGGGAAGGTGTACCCGGCGTTCGGCCTGTCGGGCGACTACATCGTCCAGGGCGAGTTCGACCTCGGCACCAAGCACTTCGTCTGCACGCAGAAGGTGGCCGTCCGAGCGCCGGGAATCCGGGCCGAGCTCTGCTGGGACAGCGTGGGAGACAACGACATCGACCTGCACCTCTCGAGGCTCCAGGGCACTTCCTGCACCCACGGCTGGGACGGCACCTGCAGCCAGAGGGACGACTGCTACTACTCGGACACGTCGGGCTGTCCCGACTTCCTCGGCGGCCCCGGCTGGGGCTACGCGGACTCGGTCGACTCAGCGTGCAAGGGCTGGTCTTCGAAGCGCACCAGCTCGAAGGCCTGCACCAACCCGCGGCTCGACAAGGACAACATTTCCTGCGACCGCACCCAGCAAGACCCGACCGCGGCGGGCGGCTTCTTCGGCGCCTTCTGCGGCCCCGAGAACATCAACCTCGACAACCCCAACGACGACGACACGTTCGTGGTGGGGGTGAACCACTACGGCAACTCGGGGGGCAGCGCCGACTCGAAGCCCCACGTCAACCTCTACTGCAACGGCAAGCGCGTCATCTCGGTCGGCTACAACCCCGCCACCGGCGTGACCGGTTTCCCGCTCTTGAAGACCCCGGGGGCGGATTCCACCGGCGACTTCTGGAACGTCGCCACCATCAAGGCGCACGTCGACGGCGGCAACCTCGCCTCGTGCGACGTGGCGACCCTGCCTTCCGCCAGCCCCGACCCGGCGCGCGACGGCACCGCGGCGGGCGGCGGCGGAAACTCGCTCTGCGTCGAGTCGAAGGCCTCGGGCGTCTCCTGGGCCTACCACAACCACCAGTTCGTCGAGAGCACCTCGCCCAACCAGGCCGGCCTCACTGCCGGAACCATTCCGGCCTCCACGGACAAGTGGTGCAAGCACTGACGATGCCGAGCCCGCTCTACCGGCAGTGCGCCCAGATGGTGATGCTCGGCTTCCCCGGCCGAACCTTCGACGCTGGCGCGCGCGCGCTCATCGACGACGGCGTGTTCGGCGCCATCCTCTTCAAGCACAACCTGGGCGAGCCGGCCGAGGTCGCGGCGCTCTGCCGGTCGCTGAAGCAACAGGCCGGCCGGCCCTTCGTCGTCGCCGTAGACCAGGAGGGCGGCCGGGTGGCGCGGCTGCGCGGCGGCCCCTTCACTTCACTGCCGCCGATGCGAGCCGTGGGCGACCGCGGCGACACGTCCTTCGCCGAGCGGCTGGGGCGGCTCTTGGCCTTCGAGGTGCGGGCGGTGGGCTTCGATTGGGACTTCGCGCCGGTGCTCGACGTCGACACCAACCCGGCGAACCCCGTCATCGGCGACCGCGCCTTCTCGCGCGACCCGAGCGCGGTGGCCGAGCTGGGCGTCGCCCTCGCGCGCGGCCTCGAGGCCGGCGGGGTCGCATCGTGCGGCAAGCACTTCCCCGGGCACGGCGACACGCTGCAGGACTCGCACGTCGTCTTGCCGGTGTTGCCGCACGCGCTCGAGCGGCTGAGGACCGTCGAGCTGGTGCCGTTCCGCGCCTACGCCGAGGCGAAGCTAGCGGCGCTGATGACCGCGCACGTGGTCTTCGAGGCGGTGGAGCCCGACGTGCCGGCGACGATGAGCTCGAGGGTGTTGGACGGCGTGCTGCGCCGCGAGCTCGGCTTTCAGGGAGTGGTGGTCAGCGACGACCTCGAGATGAAGGCCGTCGCCGACCGCTTTGACTTGGGAGAGGTCGCGGTCCAGGGCGCGCTGGCGGGAGTGGACCTCTTTCTGGTCTGTCACCGCGCCGACCGCCAGCGCGCCGTCATCGATGCGCTGGTCCGCGCGGTCGAGTCGGGACGGTTGCCCAGGGCCCGCGTCGCCGAAGCCAACGCCCGCCTCGACGCCCTTGCCGCCCGCTTCGCCCACCCGCCGGAAGACCGGCTGGCGACACTCGGCACTCCCGAGCACCGGACGTTGGCCGAGGGAGTCGCGCAGGTCGTTTCCGG
>JAHFDQ010000259.1:0-518 GCA_023248915.1 Archangiaceae bacterium
GCTGCACCGTCATCGGTCCGAACACTTCCTCGATGGCGCCCTTGCAGGCGTTGAAGCCGAGCACTTCCCGCCCGACGTCGGGCTTCAGGAAGAGATAGTTCACCATGTACAGCGTCAGGAGCGCCCGCATGCCGTAGTACGACATGCGCTCCCACATCTCGGTGAAGAAGAGGACGTAGAGCCCGACCGGGTGGCCCAAGAGAGTGCGGTCGCGGAAGTCGGGGACGGCGGGTGCGGCTGCTTCTGACACGGAAGGCTCCGGCGCTGGCGAGGCGCGGGCTTATACCCGCGGCGGTGCGCCCCGTCGAGCGGAGGACCCGGCTCGGAGTCGCCGCCGCGGTAGGAAGCACATTAGGGGGCGGCACGCATGTCCCGATGAAGCTTCCCGCGTCGATGCCTCCCAGGAAACCTTCACGGGCGACGCCTTTCTTCGGGACATTGGTGCCGGCCGGACGACGACGTGCCAGCGCGGTGGCCGCTTCTGTTCACGAAGGCGGGGCCCCGGCAACCTGAGGCAG
>JAHFDQ010000259.1:528-8271 GCA_023248915.1 Archangiaceae bacterium
ACAGACGCGACACGAGGCATCGGGCAGGGGTACGCGCCGCGCAGGCTTCGGCGTCGAAGGCGGCAGGTGTTACAGATGTTCCAGAGAACCCCCGCCGCCCCGAGACCTCAGAGTGAGCCACTTGTGCGGGACGCCTTCTCAGGCACATTTGTAACAGCCCGGGGCCCTCAGACCGCGGCGAAGATCGGCCTGCCGCGGGGCCTCGCCCGTTTTCCTGGACGCTGGCGGCGCGCTTCGCTAATGCGGTCTCATGTGCGGCGTCATCGGGCTCATCTACGAAGCACCCCGCCCCGACCTGGGGCGGATCGCCGCCGACCTGCTGAGGACTCTCGAGTACCGCGGGTACGACTCGACCGGCGGGGCCTTCCAGGGCGACGGGCCCGAAGTCCGGCTGAGGAAGGGCGTCGGCGCCCCCTCCGCGGTCGTCGGGAAGCTGGGAATCGTCGGCGAGGCTGGGCAGATCTTCTGCGGCCAGGTGCGCTGGGCGACCTTTGGGGCGGTGACCGACGCCAACGCCCAGCCACACGACGTGCGCTGCAAGACGCACCTGTACGGCGCGCACAACGGCAACGTCACCAACTGCGACGCGCTGAAGACCTGGCTCGGCAGTGAGGGGCACCTCGTCCGCTCGGACAACGACGGCGAGATGGTGGTGCACACGGTCGAGCACTTCTTCCACGTCGAGCTCTCGGCGCTCCCTTCGGAAAGGGTCACCGAGCGCGAGGCCCGCAGGCAGTGCATGCGCCGGGCGCTGGTTCGCGCGGCGGCGCGGCTCGAGGGCTCTTACGCCGCGGTGGTGGTCGACCCCGTTTCTCGGCGGGTGTGGGCTGTGAAGCAGGGCTCGAGCCTGTACGCGGGCCTCGGCAGCGACGCCCGCACCGGCCGCTTCGCCGTCACTTCCTCGGACCTGTCGGCGGTGCTACGGATGACGCGGCTCTTGGTGCCGTTGTCCGAGGGCGAGTGCCTCGAGCACGACGCCGCGGGCTACCAGGTGTTCCGGGTCAGGGACCGGGCGGCTGGCGCCGGGGCCGGGCCGGTCGCGGCAATGGCTGGCGAAGTCCTCGCGCGCGAACCGGTGCGCTCTCGGCTGCGCGCGCAGGACGCGGCGCTCGACCCCCGCTTCCAGACGTTCATGGAGCAAGAAATCGCCGCCCAGGAAGCCACCTGCCGGCGGGTGGCCACCCTCTTCGGGGGAGGCAGCCTGGCCTCGCGGCTGTTGTCCCCCATCGTCGACGCGCGCCCCTCCGCCGACGTCGCCGAGATCGCCACCCGCCTCGACCGGCTGAGAGATCAGCGCGGCGACGAAGCGCTGGGCCGGGAATTCCGGGCGCTGGTGGACGCGCCCTCGTTCCGGTCGCTCTTGTCGAGCATGCCCGCGGACTTGAAGACGCGCGGCTCGGCCGGCACGGTCGAGGCGCTGGGGGCCAAGCTGACCAGCTCGGAGGCGGGGCTGCTGGCCGACCTCTTGCCCGTGGCTCGCGACGCGGACGACCTGCTCGCGGTGCGGTTGCTCGACGTCCTGCTCGAGCGGGAAGAGACGCAAGAGTTCGCCGCGGCGGTCGATTCCTTCGTCGAGCGCTGCCAGGCCTCGCTCGCTTCGGGGGGCCGCATCTACATCGTCTGCTGCGGGTCGAGCTACCACGCGGCGAAGATGGCGAGCGTGTTCTTCAACGAGGTGGCCCGGGTGCAGGTGCACGCGGTGCTCCCCGGCGAGTTCCGGGGCGAGTACGCCCGGTCGCTGCAGGACGGCGACCTCTTCGTCGCGGTGAGCCAGAGCGGCGAGACGAAGGACCTGCTCGACGTGCTGAACGACGTCCTGGCGACGGGGCTGTCCATCGGCCGGGTGGCGGTCGTCAACAACGTCAACTCCACGCTCGCGCAGGAAAAGGCCGACGTCGTCATTCCCTTGCGCTGCGGGCCCGAGATCGCCGTCCCGGCCACCAAGAGCTTCATGAACCAGCTCGCGGTCTTCTACGGCCTCGCGGTCGCGGTCGGCGCTCGCCGGTTCAAGCAGGCGATCGGCCCGGGAGGGCCGGACGCGGCGAAGGCCTCCGAGCTCGAGCGCCACCGGGCAGCCCTGGTCCGGCTGCCGGCGCTGGTGCGCGAAGCGCTCGAGGTCACCGAGGCTGCCACCGAGGAAGCGGCAGAGGCGCTCTTCCTCCAACCTTCCCTTCACGTCCTGGCGACGCGGATGACGGCGCTGGCGATGGAGGGGGCCCTGAAGATTCGCGAGGTGGTGTTGAACCACGCCGAGGGGTTCGAGGCGTCCGAGTTCAAGCACGGGCCGAATACCCTGCTCGGCTTCAACACGGTGTTCGGCCCGCTCGAGGTGGCGGCAGTGGTCGCGGCGGCCTGCGACCAGGCGGGCGAAGCGTCTGCCGAGGCGGCGGCGCGAGGCGCGACGCCCGACGCGGTCGGAGACGCGGCGCGCGCGGTGGGTCGAGCATTGTTCACCGTGGGCGAGGCGACGAGCGCGGCGACCCGGGGGTTCGCTGCCGCGGTCGACCCTACGAGCGCGGCGGCCCCGGGGCCCGTCGCCGCGGTTGGCCCGGCACGCTCCGCGGCGCGCAGTGCCGGCGGCCCCCCAGTGATGGGCGCCCACCTCGACCGGGCGAAGGTGCTCGGCGCGCTCGAGCACTCCTACCCGCTGGTCTTCGTCACCGGCCCCGACGAGCGGGACGTGGCGCTCACGGTGTCGCAGATCAACACCCACAAGATTCGCGGCGCCGCGGTGGCGGTGATCGCCGAGGAGAGCGCCGCCCTCCGCGAAGCGGCGTCGAAGCCCCCGGCGGGCAACGCGGGCTACCGGTGGGCGTACGTGGCGCTCCCGAAGACTGGCGACAACCTCCTCGCGGCCTTCACCGCGACCGTGGCGCTGCAGCGCCTGGCCCTGAAGATGAGCGACCGGAAGGCGCGGTACCTCGACGGGCTGGGCGTCGCCGAACACGGGGTTCACCCCGACGTGCCGAAGAACGTCAGCAAGTCCATCACCGTGGATTGACGGACAGCCGCTGGCAGGGGGCGCGAGCCGTGGTTAGTTGAGGGGGACCATGAAATTCCGACGGCTGGGAAGAGCGGGCCTGAAGGTGAGCGAGCTGTCGCTCGGCTCGTGGGTGACGTACGGCGGCCAGGTCGGCGAGGAGCTCGCGCGCGCCTGCATGCAGGCTGCCTACGACGGCGGGGTGAATTACTTCGACGGAGCCGAGGCCTACGCGAAGGGCCAGGCCGAGGTCGTCATGGGCCGGGTGGTGAAGAAGGCCGGGTGGCGCCGCGAGGGGCTGGTGCTGTCGACGAAGATCTTCTGGGGCGGCGACGGGCCCAACGACCGGGGGCTTTCGCACAAGCACGTCGTCGAGGGGGTGCACGCGGCGCTGCGCCGCTGGCAGGTCGACTACCTCGACCTCGTCTTCTGCCATCGGCCCGACCCCGACACCCCCATCGAAGAGACGGTGCGCGCGATGGACCTGCTCGTCCGGCAGGGAAAAGTATTCTACTGGGGCACGTCCGAGTGGGGGGCGGCCGACATCGAGACGGCGGTACAGGTGGCTCGGGACAATGGGCTCACCCCACCCTCGATGGAACAGCCGCAGTACAGCCTCTTATCGCGCGAGCGGTTCGAGACCGAGTACGCGCCGCTGTGGAAGCAGCTCGGGTACGGCGCCACCATCTGGAGCCCGCTCGCCTCGGGAGTCCTGACGGGAAAGTACGACGCGGGCATTCCGAAGGGCTCGCGCCTCGGCGTGCCCGACAACGCCTGGCTGAAGGACCTGGTGCTGAAACCCGGGGCCATCGCCACGTCGAAGGCGCTGGCCGGCATCGCGGACGAGCTCGGGTGCACGCGAGCGCAGCTGGCGATCGCCTGGTGCCTGAAGAACCCGAATGTCAGCACGGTGATCACCGGGGCGTCCCGGCCCGAGCAGGTGCGAGAGAACCTCCAGGCGGCCGAGGTAGCGCCGCGCCTCACCGCCGAGCTCATGTCGCGCATCGATCAGATTCTGGCCGCGGCGGCCTGAGCGCCCGGAGCGGGTCACCCGTGGCCGGGACAGGGCCCCGGACGGCCCAAGCCCTCGCGGGCGTGACCTCTCGACCGATGTGCCTCGGGCGGCGCTCGAAACCGGGAAGGCCGCAGAAACAACGACATCGGCCCCCGGGCGTTCCCTTTTTCGAGCCCCTGCCGAGGAGCAGTCCACACGGTGAATTCCCAGCTCTGAAGGGCTGGCGGCCTGGACGACTTCCCGGCAGGGCCCTGAAAGAGCGGCCCCCCCCCCGCGGTGCTCTGAGCGAAGCGGGACTGGCGAACCTGGCCGCGCCGTCCGCCTTGGGCCACGTCCGGGCGGCGCGACCTGGCCGACGCGGGTCGATTGCGCCGCGCAGTTCGGCTATGAGACGAATGCCCTTGCCCGTCGAGGCGTCATGCGCCCGCTTCGCCGTTCCTTCCTCGCGTTTCTCTTGTCGGTCCCGGCGCTGGCATCCGGAACCGACCGCCCGGGCCCTTTGCGCTGCCTTCCCGTTCTAGCCGTGGGTATCTGTTCCCAGGCGCAAGAGCAGGCTCAGCGCGGAGCGAACGGCGGCTTCTGCTCGACGGCGCCGAGGTCTTCGGCCGAGTAGTACCCGACGACCTGCTGGCGGAAGGCCGGGCGGGTGTACACGTCGGCACAGGGGTGCACGATGGCCTCGCAGATCACCTCGGCCACCGCGGCCGCCGTCTGCGAGTTCGAAAACGCGCGCGAGTCGGCGCCCCCGTGCAGCGCGTTCAGCCCGAAGTCGGTGGCCACCACGCCCGGGGAGACCAGGGTGACGTGAATCCCGGGGTGACTGGCGCGCAATTCCATGCGGAGGTTGGCGGTCAGCGAGTTCAGGAAGTGCTTCGAGGCGCTGTAGGCCGACCGCGCCAGGGCGAACGGCACGCGCCCGAGCACCGACGAGACGTTGATGATCTGCCCCGAGCCCCGCTGCTTGAAGTGCGGCAGCACCGCCTGAACGCCGTAGAGCGCCGACTTCACATTCACCCGCATCATCTCGTCGATGTCTTCATCGGTCAGCTCGGACGGCAGCCGGGTGATGCCCCGGCCGACGTTGTTGACCCAGACGTCGATGTGCCCGTGCCTGCCGCGCGCGGCGGCGGCGACGCGCTCTGCGTCGGCCCTCTGGGCCATGTCGCCGACGACCACCAGCGGCGTCCCGGGGCAGCGGCGCGCGACCTCCCCTAGTTCGCGCTCTCGCCGAGCCGCCAGCACCGGCAAGCCCCCAAGCGCGGCGACCCGTTCCGCGAGCGCGGCGCCGATGCCGGCGCTCGCCCCGGTGATCACCACGACCTTGTCCTTCATGCCCCGTTCCCCTTCCTGCCCTCGCCAAGCGCCGACGCGCAGAGCTGCTCGCTGAAGTCCCACAACCGCTTGGCGGTGGCGTCGTCGCGGGCGGCGCTGCTGGTCCGGCCGACCTGTCTGTCCTTCCAGTACTCGCCCGTCACCTTCCCCGCCGCGGGGCTGGCGGCGAGCCAGACCAGCGTCTCAGCGCCCTTCTCGGGCGTGCGGCCGGCCACCGCCGCGGCGACCTTCACCGCCAAGCCCAGGAGGTCCGGGTTGTTGAGCCCGAACCCGGAGCGCACGAAGCCGGGATGCACGCAGTTCGCGATGGCTCCCGACGGCGACAGCCGCCTCGCCAGCTCACGGGTGAAGAGGATGTTGGCGAGCTTCGAAGCGCTGTAGACGCCGAAGCCCGCCTTCCTCGAGGGCCTTCTAGCGATGTCGTCGAAGTCGATGCGGCCGCGCAGGTGGGCGGCGCTCGAGGTGGTGACGACCCGCGCCCCGGGCGTCTTCACCAGCAGCGGCCAGAGCTCGCGAGTGAGGAGAAACGGGCTCAGGTGATTCAGGGCGAAGGTGCGCTCGAAGCCATCGACGGTGTGCTGGCAGGTCGAGAAGACGGCGCCGGCGTTGTTGGCGAGCACGTCGAGGCGGTCGTGGCTGGCCGCGAACTTCGCCGCGAGCGCGCGCACCTCGGCCAGGCTGGACAGGTCGGCCAGGAGCAGTGCCACGCCCTGGTTGCCGGTCGCCGACTTGATCTCGGCCAGCACCCGCTCGGACTTCTCGCGGTTTCGCCCGACGAGCGTCAGCGAAGCCCCCAGACGCGCGAGCTCGAACGCCGCGACCTTGCCGATGCCTTCGGTGGCGCCGGTGAGGAGGACGACCTTGCCTTGCAGCTCTCGAGTCATGCCGCCCTCGAAACCCTACCACCAACCCTAATCGCCAATGCCTGATATGCACGCCGCCGCTCCATGCGCGCGGTGGTGTTCCAGCACGAAGCCCACGAAGACCTGGCCCGCCTCGGCCCGGCGCTGTCCGAGGCCGGCTTCTCGGTCGTCCGACGATTCCGCGCGGTCGAGCGCCTGGACGTGGACGCCGACCTCCTGGTGGTGATGGGCGGCTCGATGGGCGTGTACGACTCCGGCCAGCACCCCTTCCTGAAGGCAGAGCTGGCCCTGCTGTCCGAGCGGCTCGCCCAGGACCGGCCCTGCCTCGGAATCTGCCTGGGCGCGCAGTTGATGGCCACGGCGGCGGGCAGCGAGGTATTCCTCGGGAAGAACGGCTTCGAAGTGGGCGCGGCCCCTGTGCGCTGGACGCGCGAGGCGCTGGCGGACCCGGTGGTGGCCGGCGTCGGCGCGCGCACGGTGGTCGCGCACTGGCACGCGGACACCTTCCGGCATGTGCCGCGGGCGACGCTCCTGGCCTCGACCGACCGGTACACCCAGCAGGCGTTCCGGCTGGGCAAGTCGTACGCCTTCCAGTTCCACCCCGAGCTCGGGGCGGACGAGTTCGGCCGGTGGATCGACGAGGGCTCGGAAGCGCTGACCGCGGCCGGCAAGGACGTCGCTGCGCTGCGCGCGCAATTGCCCAAGCTGAAGGCGGCCGAGGCCGAGCTGGGCGACCTCTGCGCCCGGCTGGCCCGGCACTTCGCGCGCGCCGCGGGCTGAGCCGGGCCGCGTCGCGTCAGCTCGCGCCGTCGATGAGGGCCTGTAGCTCTCGGGCAGACACCGCGTGACGCTCGCCACAGAAGTGGCAGGTGACCTCCGCCTTGCCCTGCTCGGCGAGAATCGACTGCAGCTCGCCCTTCCCCAGCGCGGCGAGCATGGTGAGCACTCCCTCGCGCGTGCAGGTGCAGGCGAAGCGCACCGGCGTGCCGCCGACCTGCTCGAAGGTTGCCCCGGAGAAGATTTCACGCGCCAGCGCCGCGGCCTCGACGCCCCTTGCGCCCACCGCTTCGTCGAGGGCCCCCTGCAACCGGTCGCCGAGCCTGGCCAGCGCGTCGAGATCGCCCCCCGGCAACGCCTGCAGCAGCGCTCCCGCCACCGCAGCGAGCTGTCCCGCGCCGTCCCGGGTGGCGGCAAGCGCCACGCGGGTGGGCACCTGGTCGGACGCTGTGAAATAGGCTTCGAGGTCGCGCGCCAGGTCGAACGCACCGAGTTCGACGGAAGACCGGTAGAACTCGGCGCTTCCCAGGTCCTTCAGCACCGAGAGGAACCCGGAATTGCCCAGCGCCGGCCGCCAGCGGTGCTCGCCGCGTGCGCCCTCGACGTCGATGAGCGGGTTCTTCACGTACCCGCGCAGCGTGCCGTCGGCGCTCGCGTCGACGAACAGCCCGCGCAGCGGCCCGTCGCACTCGAGCTGCAGGTTGACCCGAGCCTCGCCCTTCTGCAACGACGACAACAGCGCGCCCCCCGCCAGCGCCTGCGCCAGCAGCGCCCCC
>JAHFDQ010000260.1 GCA_023248915.1 Archangiaceae bacterium
GGTGTCCCACCAGTCCGGCAATACGGCCGCGCCCACAAACGAGCGGTCGTAGCCGGCCTTCCGGATTCTGCCGATGAGGTCTCTGGGTAGCTTGTTCGCGGGCGTGCCCTCCGAGTGAGGAGGCACCATACGCCTCGATCCTGACTTTTCAACGACGTGCCGGCTCCCACCACCATTGACCCCAGGTTCCGCAGCGCCTGCGCGAGCAGCTCGCCGGCTGGCCCGCACGGCCAGTTCACGTGCTGCAAGCGGGTACGGCTACCGCCACCGTCACGAGGTGAAGCAAAGCGCTACCTTCGGGCGACGCTACGACTCGCGCCGCACCCGGTAGGTCTCGTACGCCGAGTTCAAGAAGTCCCACGCGGCGGTGGCCTTGGCGGACAGGCCGGTGCGGTCGATGGCCCGCGCGGCGCCGATGAGCGTCCGGTACATCTGGTGGCCGTAGGGCTGCCAGAACGGGTTCCACTTCGGGGTGGGCAGCACCTCTTCGTTGACGTGGTACCCGATGCACAGGTCGCGCAGCCCGTCGTCGGAGTGCACCCGGCCGATGCCGCTCTTCTTCACGCCCTGCCACGGCGTCTCGGGGCAGGCGTGGGTAAACAGCGTCTCGTTCACCATCACCGTGCCCGCCTCGAGCCGTTCGGCGACGCGGCGCGCTTCCTTCTTGTCGCGCGAGTAGACGTAGGCGTCCAGCCCGTAGATGGACCGGTTCGCCCGTTCGATGGCCTCTTCGGTGCTCGAGAACTTCATGATGGGCAGCGTGGGCCCGAAGGTCTCTTCGCGCACCACGTCCATCTCGTCGTTGCAGTCGACCAGCACGGTGGGCGGGTAGAACTGGCCCGGGCCTTGCCGGCGCTCGCCTCCGCACAGCACCTTGGCCCCCGCCTCGACGGCGGCCTGCACCTGGCGCTCGACGACGGCCAACTGCGCGGGGTCGGTCATCGGCCCCATCGAGATGCCGTCCACCAGCGGGTCGCCCACCTTCAGGGACTTGGTCTTCTCGACCACCCTATGCACCACCTCGTCGAAGAGGCTCTCGTGCACGTAGGCGCGTTCGATGGACGCGCAGACCTGCCCGGCGTTGGAGAAGGCGCCCCAGACCAACGAGCCCGCCACCACGTCGACGTCGGCGTCGGCCAGCACGATGGCCGGGTCCTTGCCCCCCAATTCCATCGAGCAGGGAATCAGGTTGCGGCCGCAGGTCGCCGCCACCTCGGTGCCCACCGCGGTCGAGCCGGTGAAGGCGACGTAATTCACGCCCATCTCGATCATCGCCGACCCCACCCGGCCCGGGCAGGGTAGGACTTGGAAGAGGTCCGGGTCGAGCCCGGCCTCGTCGAACAGCTCGCGGCCCTTCAGGGCGATGAGCGGCGTCAGGCTGGCCGGCTTCAGGACGACCGCGTTGCCGGCGAGCAGCGCCATGATGACCTCGCCGAACGGAATCGAGAACGGGAAGTTCCAGGGCGAGATGACGAGCACCACCCCCCGCGGCTTGTAGTGCAGGTAGCTGCGCCGGTGCTTCAACAGGTGCATGGGAATCTGCCGCGGCCCCAGAATGTCCTCGGCCCGCGACGCGAAGTACGACGCCAGGTCGACGATGGGGAAGACTTCCATCTCCATCGACTCTTGCAGCACCTTGCCGTTCTCGCGGCTGATAAGCTCGCAGACCTCTTCGGCCCGGTCGAGCAGCGCGTCGCGGAACTTGCGGATGACGCGCGCCCGCTCGGCGACCGGCGTCTGGCCCCAGCGGCGCTGGGCGGTCTTCGCGCGCTCGACCGCCTCGCGCGCTTCCTCGACCGAGTGAGACTTGACCGCGCCAATCTTCTCGCCGTTGGCCGGGTTGCGCACTTCAATCATCGGGCTGTTCGTCGCCATGGGTCCTCCCCCAGGCCCTCCGTTCGAGGGCGGCGGCACCCTAGCACGGCGAATCGGCGCACGAGCCGGGCGAAGCAGGCAGACGTCGGCCATCTGGCGATGGCCGCGCCCCGGGCCGGATTGTAGGATGCCAAACTCAAGGAGATTCGATGGGCATCAGCCGGCGCGGTTTCCTGGGCGGGAGCGTGGCCTTCGTCGCCGCGGTGCGCTCGGGCGAGGCCTTCGCGGCGCCGCCCGGCCCCGACATCGTCGACGTCTCGGGCAGCGACCCCAAGGCGATGGTCGCCGCCGCGGTGAAAGAGTTGGGCGGCATCGGCGCCTTCGTCCGGCCCGGCGACTACGTCGTCATCAAGCCGAACGCCGCCTTCGCCAACCCGGTGGTCTGGGCCACCACCACCCACCCCGACACCGTGGCCGCCGTCGCCAAGCTGTGCCTCGACGCCAAGGCCAAGCAGGTGCTCGTCGTCGAATTCCCGCAAGGAAAGGGTGAGAAGTGCCTCGAGCGCTGCGGCGTGGCCGGGGCGCTGGCCGGGCTGGCGGTCAAGACGAAGCTGTTCTCCGAGGCGTCGGACTTCCAGAAGGTCGAGGTGCCCGGCGGCGTCGCCCTGAAGTCGGTCGATGTGGCCAAGGTGCTTCGTTCGGCCGACGTCTTCATCAACATTCCGACCGCCAAGCACCACTTCCAGGCGGGCGTGTCGTTCGGCATGAAGAACCACATGGGGCTCATCTACGACCGGCAGGCCTTCCACACGCTGCTCGAGCTGCAGCAGGCGGTGGCCGACCTGGCCCGCGTCATCAAGCCGCAGCTCACCGTGCTCGACGGCACCCGCGCCTTGCTCTCGAACGGCCCCGCCGGCCCGGGAGAGACGGGCAGTCCGGGGCGCATCATCGCCGGGCGCAACGTCGTCTCGGTCGACGCCTACGGACTCACCCTCGCCAAGTTCGGCGGCAGAGACTTGACGCCCGCCGACGTCAAGCACATCGAGCTCGCCGGCGCCGCGGGCCTGGGCGAAATCCGCATCGCCAAGCTGAAGGTGAAGAAGCTGAACGCCTGATGTCCGAGGGAGGCGTCGCAAAAGTCGCCGCGGCGTTGCTCCTCGCCGGGGCGGCGCCCGCGTTCGCGCGCAACCCGCCCATCGCCGCCGACCCGAAGGAAGGCGTCTGGATTGGCGCGGGCGAGCTGTTCGTCCACCAGACTCAGCAGCGGTGGTCCCCCGTCCCCGCCGGCGCCGCGGTGAACAAGCTCGCCGCTGACGGGCTGACCTTGTGGGTGGCCACCGACGACGGGGTGGTGCGCTTCGACACCGGCAGCCGGCGCGCCTCGAAGCTGTCGATGGACGACGGGCTGCCCTCGCAGGCGGTGACCTCGGTCGCCGCCGACGACCAGTTCGCCTGGTTCGGCACCAACAAAGGGCTGGTGCGGTACCGGAAGCTGGACCGGACGTTGCGCGTCTACACCGAGGCCGACGGGCTGCCGCACCGCGCGGTGAACGACGTCTTGGTGGTGGGGCGGCAGGTCTGGGTGGCCACCCGCGGCGGCCTGGCGGTGTACGACGCCGAGGTGGACGGCCTGCGCGGCTTCACCGCCGCCGACGGGCTGGCCGGCGAAACCGTCGCCGAGCTGTTCCAGGTGGGGGACGACCTCTGGGCGCGTACCGACGTTGGCCTGTCCCGGCTGCGCGTCCGGTCGCGGTCCTTTACCAACTTCTCTTTCCAGGAAATCGGCGGTGAACAACTGCGCGCCTTCCTGGTGGACGGCGAGCGGGTGTGGGTGGGCACCGAGAAGGGGCTGTTCAGCTTCGAGATGTCGGCCGACAGCTTCATCGAGTTCCCGCTGCAGGCGGGCCTGGACAGCCGCGCGGTGGTGGGCGTCGAGTCGCTGGGCGACTACCTGTTCATCGCCACCGAGGCCGAGGTAGCCGAGTACCACAAGGTGAACCGGTCGCTGAAGAGGTTCACCGAGGCCGACGGGCTGGTGCGCCGCGCCGGCATCACCGGCACGGTGCTCTCGGGCGGCCTCTACACGGCGATGTTCCCCGACGGGGCCGAGGTCTACGACGTCCAGCGAGATCTCTGGACTTCGCAGCCGCTGGCTACGGGCGAGGCGGCCGAGTCGTCCACCGGCGTGCGCGTCTTCGGGCAACTGAACGCCGACGAGCCGGTGGACCTGGTCGCGGGCAAGGTCGGCGACGAACGGTACGCCACCGGCCAGGCGGGCTTCGGCTTCGGCCAGAAGCTGGCCGGAAAGAGGTTGCTCGACGCGTCCGCGGTGCTCGACTACGGCCAGCTCGAGGCCCCCGGCTTCCGCGACCTGCAGTACCGCGCCCAGTACCAGGGGACTCCCGACGACGTGGTGCGCGACCTCATCGTCGAAGACCGCTTCAAGTACCGCACCCAGGAAGAGGGGCTCGAGCGGCCGCTGTTGCTCCAGGGCGGCCAGGCCCGCCTCGCCTCGCCCGGCGAACCGCCGAAGGTGGCCGTCACTCCGGCCGGCGGGCAGCGCCGCGGCGTGGTGGTGCGCGACTTTCTCAGTGGGCCGCGCCAGGCCATCTACGGGCTGTCGAAGCGGTACATCCTCCCGGGTTCCGAGCGGGTGTGGGTGGACGGTGAACTGCTCACCAACGGGTCCGACTACACCCTCATCTACCCGGCCGGTCAGCTCGCCTTCCTCGACCCCGAACGGGTCGACGACTTGTCGGTCATCGAGGTCGAGTACGAGTTCGACCTGGTGCCGAAGAAGGGGCTGGGCGTGTTGAGCGTGCTCGACCTGTTGCCCGCCGACAAAGAGGTGGGCGACTGGGCGAAGACCGGCGCCGCGCAGCTCATCAGCGAAGAGTCCGGCCTGTACGCGCAAATCGACGGCGCGGCCCCCAAGTACATCGACCGCGGCTGGGTGAAGAGCGTCTACGCCGAGTACCGGCAGGGGGGGCGCACCCTCCGGGTCGCCATTCACGACCTGGGCACCGAGGCTTCCGCGCTGTCGCTCTACGACTTCGACCTGCCCCCGGCGCGCGAGCCGGTCGAGGGCCACGAGGGGCTGGTGCTCGACCTGGGGCTGGCCACCGCCTACGCGGCCAAGGCGCACACCGGTTCCTACTACCTCGAGCTGTCCATCGACGAGAAGTCGGACGCGGCCAAGGCGTCGCTGCAGCTCTTCGCGATTCAGATTCTCGACCGCGGCACCAACGCCGGAGCCAACGTCGCCGGCGTCGCTCCGGAGTGGCTGGCCTCGGTGCGCGGCGCGGTCAACCCCGTCCAGGGGCTCGAGGTCGGCGCGCGGGCGGTGCAGCTGGTGGGCACCGGGCCCAATGCGTCGGGCGGGCGGCCACGCCGGCTGACGGAAGGAATCGCCGACGGCCGCTACGAGCGCGAGGTGGGCGAGGGCGGGCGACTGACGGCCTACGCCGAAGCGGCCGGCACCCACGGCGACGACGCGGGAAGCTCGGACGGCTTCGCGGCGGTGGGGCGCCTGCGGTTGGCGCACCCGTGGCTCGAGGGAACGCTGTCGGCCCGCCACGACAGCCCGGGCTACACCGCGCTCGGCAGCGACCAGACCCGCTTCGGCAAGCTGCGCGACGAGGAACGGGTTCAGCTCACCGCCTACCCGGAACGCTGGCTGCCCGCGACCGGCTTCTTCACCCGCGAGCTGTCGGCGACCGACGGGGGCGGCGTCGGGGTGGTGCAGCACGCGCTCGGCCGGGTGCAGTTGGCGAAGGAAGGGTTGCCTTCGGCCAGCCTGCAGCTCGGCCACTCGCTGCTCGATGACCCGTCAGCGACGACGGGGCGGCTGAAGGCGGTGGGCCAGGCCGACTACGACTTCGCCCAGGGGCCGCTGGCCTTCGCGAAGCTGAAGCGGTTCTCAGTGCGGGCGCTGTACTCGATTTCGGAAGCCAGCACCGAGGCCTTCGGGCGGTTCGCCCACGGCGACCGGGCGCAACTTGCCCGGGTCGACGCCAAGCTCGCGCCCACCGCCAACGAGTCGGCCTACGCGCTCTTCCGGTCGAGCACGCTCAGCCAGAACCTCTCGGAAGGGCAAGACAAGGCGCTCGTGCGGCGCCACTGGGAACTGAACTCTGGGGCGCGGAGCGCGTCGCTTCCCGGGCTGGTGCCGCAGGTGAACTACGCGGTCATCTACGACGACGACCGGTTGTCGCAGCCCGAGTCGGTGCGCAGCTCGAAGGGCAGCTTCGCCGCGCTCCTCGGCATTCACCCGGGCCAGTGGGCGGCGGGGCTGGCGCCGCTCTTGGTCGAACCGCAGTTCTCGATTACCAGCGACGAAGAGGCCGAAGCCACCTTGAAGACTTCGCTGCACCGCATCTACCGGGGCGACAACCGGGTCGCCTGGGCGGGCGGCGGGCGGTTCGAGCTCGAGTTGTACGAGCTGGTTCAGGTGGCCTACGCCGACCGGGACCAGCACGTGGACAGCCGCCGGGTCGAGCTGCGCAACCGAGTGGTTTTCCGCCCCACCTTCGCCTCGCCCATCACCCTGCGGCTGAACCTGGTGCGGCAGGCGACCGCCAACGACACCTCCGCCGTCCCGGACGCGCCCGCGTTCGGAGAGGAATGGACGCGCGAGGTGGTGCTCGAGTGGCTGATGCGGTGGAATGCCAAGCTGACCACCAAGCTGCAGGCGACCTTCACCCGGGGCGACACCTCGGCCAAGTGGGTGGTCGACCGGAACTCCCAGGCGGCCGCCGAGCAGGACTTCTTCCAGAACCGGCTGGGCTCTCAGCTCGAGCTGCGCCTGTTCCTCCTCGGCGCGAAGAGCCGGCTGTTCCTCATTCAGCGCGACCAGGTGTACCGGCTGTACGGAGGCGGGGTGGGCGCCACTCAGGCGCTGGGGTGGGAAGCCGCGCTCGGGGCGCTCTGGTCGGTCGGCGACGCGCTGCACCTCGATTCGGAAGTCGCGTACCGGCAGACGCGCTGCCTGGCCGAGGGTTGCACGGCGACCGTCGCCGTCGAGCCGCGGGTGCTGCTGACGTTCGACCTTTAGGGCCTTTCAGAGCATCTCTCAGTTGATTTATGAGTACTCTAAAGGCATTATAAATACGCCGTATAACGCCTTATGAGGCCATGAAGACCAGCGCCCGACGAATTCGCCAGCAGCGAGCCCAGATGGACCGAAAGGTCCGAAAGCTCCGGCCGCTGGCGTCCGAGGCCAAGCTCCCGAGCGGGTGGATGCGCGCCATCCGCGAGGGTCTGGGAATGTCCACGGCGCAGCTTGCAAGGCGCATGGGCGTTTCCCAGGCCGAAGTGGTTCGCATGGAAAAGCGCGAAGCGCGTGGGGCGGTCACGCTGAGCACGCTCGAGCGGGCGGCCGCCGCCCTGGGTTGCCGGCTCGTCTACGCTCTGGTCCCCGAGGTGCCCCTCGAAGAGATGGTCGAGAAGAGGGCGCGTCAAGCTGCGCGTCGACTCCTGGGCCGCGTGGTGCAGACGATGGCGCTGGAAGATCAGCAGACCGACCGGCACGCGCTGAACGACCAACTCGAAGAGCTCGCGAAGGAGCTCCGCGAAAAAGCCCGGCCCGAAGTCTGGCAGGACCCGTGAAGCGTTCCTTCCCCGAAGGCTCGACTCCGCTCGACCCGAACGAGCGAAAAGGGCTCTTGCCGACGTCCGTCGGCACGCAGGCGGAACTGAATGCCTTCGAGCAGTCCAACATCCTCGAGGCCGAGCGCTGGGCTCTGGGCAAGCGACACAGGAACTGCCTCTCAGACGGCTTCGTACGCGCGCTTCACCGCCGAATGTTTCGGAGAGTCTGGAGCTGGGCCGGGACCTATCGGACCACCAACAAGAACCTCGGCGTCGACTGGCCAGGGGTCGTCTCCGAGGTGCGGAAGACCTGCGAGGACGCTTCCTTCTGGATTGAACGGCAGACCTACGGGTGGGACGAGCTCGCCGTGCGTTTCCACCACCGCCTGGTCAGCGTTCACCCGTTTCCCAACGGAAACGGACGACACGCGCGCTTGATGGCCGATGTCCTTCTGAACACCCATCGGTTGGAACCGTTCTCCTGGGGCTCGACCGACACGCTCGCTGTCCCTGGCGAGGTGCGGGCCGCATACATCTCGGCGCTGCGAGCGGCCGACGGGCGCGACTTCAGGCCCCTGCTTCGGTTCGTGCGTTCATGAAGCTCGAGCGCCACGTCGGCGGGCTGTCCCGCGCCCGGAAAGAGGCCTACCTTGTCCGGCGCGGCTGGGCGCGGGCAGAGGGCGACCAGTGGGCCTGCTCGAGGCTCGGCCTCGGGCCCGCGCCGCTGAAGAAGGCCGTCCACCACCAGCTCACCGAGGACCTGAGCCTCTCGCTGGTCCGGTCCGGGTGGGAGGTGGTAGGCTACTCCGACCGCGGCT
>JAHFDQ010000697.1 GCA_023248915.1 Archangiaceae bacterium
CTCTGCCGAGCCCGCGAGCTACTCGTGGCAGTTCGACACCTCCACCGGAGCCGCCGGCGGCATCATGTCCTTCAGCGGCGTCGACCCAGCGAATCCCATCGACGCCGAGGGCTCGGCCGCCACAGCATCGAGCCTCACCCACGCCGCCCCCAGCGTGACCACCACCGTGGCCAAGGACCTGGTCGTGACGGTGCACTCGATGGCGAGCGCAGGCTCTTGGACGCCGCCCGCCGGAATGACCGAGGCTTTCGACCGGGCGAGCGGCGCCGTCTCGGCTTCCGGCCAGTCGGTCGAGGGCAACTACTACGCGCCCGGTTCGGCCGGAGCCACCGGCGCGAAGACGGCGACCGCTTCCGGGAACGCGGACACCGGTGCCACCGAGACGATCGCGCTCAGACCGTCCGCGACGCTCACCCTGCAACGGGACAGCACCGTGAGCACCGCCGACGTGTCCTGGTCGGTGGTCCAGTTCGCGCGCAGCCCCGGGGCCCGGGTGGGCAGCTTCACCAAGAGCACGGGGGGCGCTCCGGCAACCCAGGTGGTCCCCCACACCCTGGGCGTGGTGCCCAAGGCCATCATCTTCTGGACCGACGCGAAGACGACCCAGGCGTTCGGCGCGGGCGAGAACCTCGCCTACGGATTCACCGACGGCGTGACCAGCGGCTCGTTCGCCACGGCGGCCCAGAACGGAGTCTCGCCCTCGGTCTCGGCGCGGCGCGCAGCTCCGAACGCGCTCACCATCGTGAGTCCGACCCAGGTGGTGCTGGCGGAAGCTGACCTCCAGTCCTGGACCGCGACGAGCTTCACGCTCCAGTGGACCACCAACAACGCGACGGCCTACGTCGTCCACTACATGGTGATTGGCGGCGCCGGCGTCTCGGCGAAGGTCGTCAATTGGCAGATGCGCACTTCGACGGGCACCAGCCCGGTCACTGGCGTCGGGTTCCAGCCGAGCGCCGTCGTCCACCTGTACGCCGGAGTGGGTCTCACCAACCCGCCACCGTCCAACTCTGACGAGTCGGGTCTTGGGCTAGGCGTGATGGATTCCTCGGGCGGCCAGTGGGCCACCGAGGGGCGCAGCTCACCCACCAGCAACCCTACGGCCACCGCGCGAACCCAGGCGACGGATGCGGCGATTCTGGCCGCCAGCTCAGGCCCGGCCGTCTCCTATCGGGCCTCGTTCGTGTCGATGGACCCCGACGGGTTCACCACGAACTGCAGCTCCACCGTCGGCAGCCCCGGCCAAGTGTACTCGCTCGCGCTCAAGGGGCTCGACGTCAAGGCGGGTAGCTTCCTCAAGAGCACGAGCGCCGCCGTGACTGCCGCGACGTTCGTCCAGCAGGCATCCTTGGGCGGGAATGCGTCGGTCTTCAGCCAGCCATTCCCGGGCGTCAGCACTCCGGGCGACCTGGTGGTCGTCAGCATGAACGTGACCGGCGTAGCCGTGAACGTCGTCTCGGTCACCGACGACCACGGAAACATCTACACCCAGGGCGCGGGCCCGTTCATCAGGGTGTCAGGCACGGATTATGTCGCGACCTACTACGCCGCCAACATCGCCGCGAACGCGACGCCCATCACGGTGACCGTGACGCTGAGCGCTGCCGCGGCCTGCAATATGTTTTTGCTCGAGTACTCGGGTGTACTTCCGGTTGCGCCCCTTGACCAGGTGGCGGTGGCCGTCGCCTCCGGCGCCGCGATGAACAGCGGTTCGAGGACGACGACGTTTCCGAACGAGTTGATCTACAGCCACGGACAGTGCGCCGATGTTGCCACCGCCGGAGGGACCTTCACCACCCGGTCCTCCGCATTCGCGGACTACGTCGCGGACAAGGGCGTCACTGTGATCGGAAGTAACGCGGCAACTGGCAGCTGTTCGGCCGGCGATTGGGCGTTGCAGATGCTGACCTTCAAGGTAGGCACGAGCCAGGCATTGACCGGGATGAGCTTCCCGCCCAGTGCGGTGCTCCTGCACAGCGTTCAGGACGTGGTGCAGGCAGGCCCGGTGGCCCAGAGCCGCATCGGAATCGGAGCGGGCGACGGAGTCACCCAGGGCTGCTCGGCCTTCGAGGACCTGAACGCCCAGGCCACTTCCAACGTGCAGAGCATCGACAAGACCAGCAAGGTCTTCATGAAGGTCAACAACGGGACTCCCGCAATCGACGCCGAGGCGGACCTCTACAGCTTGGACCCGGGCGGCTTCACTCTCAACTGGACGACCAACGACGCCGTCCAGACGCAGATTCTCTACTTGGCCGTGGCGCCGCACGTGAACCTGACGTCCGGAATCGCCACGAAGCTGGCGTTCCAGGCACAGCCGACGAATGCGGTGGCCGGGACGTCAATAGCCCCGGCAGTGCAGGTGGTGGTGCAGGACGCGTCCGGCAACACGGTGACGTCGTCCACCGCCAGCATTACCCTGGCAATAGGCGCCAACCCAGGAAGCGGGACGCTGAGTGGGACGGTGACGGCAAGCGCCGTCGCGGGCGTCGCCACCTTCTCCAACCTCTCCATAGACAAGGCGGGCACCGGGTACACCCTGACGGCCGCCGCGGCGGGCCTCACCGGCGCCACCAGCAACACCTTCAACATCACGGCCGGGGCCGCGAACCGCCTGGGCTTCGTCGTCCAGCCCTCCAACACCACCGCCGGCGCCTCCATTGCCCCGGCCGTGCAAGTGACGGTGCAGGACAGCCAGGGCAACACCGTCACCTCCTCCACCGCCAGCATTACCCTCGCCATTACCACCA
>JAHFDQ010000698.1 GCA_023248915.1 Archangiaceae bacterium
ACCGGCACACCTGCCCGCCGGGGCAGTTGCCGTCGACGGTGCAGTTGGCGGCATTGGGCGCCGAGACGTAGAGCTGCACGCCCACGGCCTTGCCCGCCGCCACCTGGAGATTGGGGCCGCGCGACAGGCGGAACTCCTTGCGCAGCCCCGAGGCGGCGTACCCCAGCGAGGCGAGCGCTCCGGAGAAGTCGTTCTGGCAGATGGACACCGCCACCCCGCCGGTGTCGCTCGCCACCTTCACGTAGCGGCCGCCGAAGTACGCGACTTCGTACCCGCCGTCGTTGAGGCCGGACGTCGGGCAGGCGCCCCCGTCGCCGGCGCGGCAGCAGCCCACGTGCTGGCTGGGGTCGCCAAACTGCGAGGGCACCCCCGAGTCGGGCGAGCCGTCGATGGCGACGATGGCGGCGAGCGCGACCAGGTCGCCGTTGCCGTAGCCCTTGTAGGTCTCGAAGAAGCGCGAGAAGTACTCGGTCGACCCGTAGCCGCCGGGACCGTCGAGGATCTTGTCGGTGGCGCAGCGGCACCCGGGGTCGGTGGTGCAGATGGGCTGGGCGACCAGCGGGTTGCACGACGAGTCGTCCTCGTCCGAGACCACCACCAGGTACAGGGCGGCGTCGGGGCGGACGAACTTGTCGGCCCCCTGGTTGTCGGGGTTCTGCAGCGCCGCGTAGGCCGCGTACAGCCCCCGTTCCTGCGCGCTGCCGCCGATGCCCGCGTTGGCCAGTTGCTGGAAGGCCGTGACCGCCCCGCTCGTGCCCCCGTCGGCCTGCGCGGCGGTGTTGCAAGTCGAGGTGCCGGTGACGTCGGGCGTGCACGAGATGAAGTCTGCCGACTTCGGCCCCAGCGTCCACCGCCGCAGCGAGCCCCGGGGCTGGGTGTTGTCGTCGGTGTCCATCGTCGTGACCGCGATGTGGAAGTCGATGGGAGGCCGGGCGTCGACGAGCTGGTTGATGAAGCCCTGGAAGTTGGCGGCGAGCCGCGCCTGCTTCGGCGCCATCGAGCCCGAGCTGTCCACCACCCAGAGGATGTCGACCTTGCGCACCGAGAGCTGCTGGAACAGGTCGCACTGCCGCGGCGTGTTGATGGCGAAGTCCGACGTCGCGCGGGTGGGGTCGGTCAGCACCTTGGGCGTCGCGGTGTCCACGTGCGGGGTGCCGGGCACCACCGCGTAGGTCTCGAGCACCTTTCGAGTCTTGGTGTTCCGGTCGTCGCACCCGGCGGCCGCCAGAAACACGCCCAGCACGCACGCGGTACGGCGGAAGGACATCGGGCTCCTCGAAACCAAAGTGCGGTTGCCTAGCACACGCCACACCCGCTCAAAAGTGAAAACCCGGCCCGAAACCTATTGCAGCGAAGGTGGCAGACACGCCTGCGCGGACTGTTCCGTGACGGTGCGCACCACCGTGCAGTGCCACCCTTCGGGGCACCCGGCGTCTTCGGTGCAGCCCACCGTGCACACCGGCCCCGAGTCCTTCCGAATGCACAGGCCGCTCTCGCAGGCCGCCGGGCCGAAGCTGCAGTCGGCTCCGGCCTTGCCTCCGCCCTCGGGGAAGCAGACGTCCACCCCGTCGCCGCCGCCCACCGGCTGCGCCTTCCGGCAACTGAAGCCCGCCGGGCAGCCGCCGCCGCACGGCACGGTGCACACCCGCGCGGTGCCCAGGTCGAGGCAGGTGCCCGTCTGGCAGGGCGGCCGGCCGGGAGTGCAGTCGTCGCCGAAGAGGCCTCCCAGCGGCGCGCAGGCCCCCGAGCCGCTCTTCGGGCCGGTCGCGGTCCGTACGGCCTCGGAACAGTCGTACCCGTTCGCGGTGTACTCGCAGCAGCGGTACCGGTTGTCGCCGCAGTCGGTGTCGGCGGCGCACGGCAGCGAGCACATGGAAGTGTTGCCCGCGACCAGGCACAGGCCCGCGATGCAGTCCTGTGCGCCGTCCTTGACGCAGTCGTCGCCCAACCGGCCCAGCCCGCTCTTGCAGGTGCCGCGCTGGGGCATGCAGAAGTTCTCGGTGCCGCCCCCGGGCAGGGACGTCGGCTTGCAGACGAAACCCGGCCCGAAGCTGGTGACGCAGGCCGCGTCGTCCAGGCACGGCGTCGCGCAGAAGGACTCTCCCTTGAAGGGGCAGTCGGGGCAGTTGTTCACGATGCAGCGGTCTTCGGGGTGGTTGCCCTTCCGGCAGTCGTCGTTGTCGATGCAGGGCGCGCACTCGCGGCCGTCGGTGGCGGGCATGCAAGTCTTGGTCGACTGGCTGCAGTCCTGCCCCAGGCCGCACTGGCGAATCTGCCCGAGCTCGTCGGTCGCGTCGCAGTACCCGACGCAGCTGTTCGAGTTCGGCACGCACTGGAACGGCCCCTTCACGTTCGGGTCGTCCGACTTGCCGATGTTGGTGCAAGAGAAGCCGGTCGGGCACTCGGGGTTCTGGGCCGAGATGAGCAGCGTCGGGTCGCAGTTGAGCGTCGGACAGACGTTCTTCGCCGGGTCGCAGTCGCGGCCGCAGAACGTCTCGCCCGAGACGACGTTGCGCACGCACAGGTCGAACGCGCCCCCGCACTCGGCGTCGCCCTTGCACGGCGCGCACAGCAGCTTGCCGAAGCTGCAACTCATGGCCGAAGGCACGCACTGCTTCATCATCGCCTTGTCCTTGCCGGCGGGAATGTCGCGGCACTCGAACCCGATCGGGCAGGCGTCGGCGGCGCCGCAGGGTCCGGTGCAGAACTGCTCGCCGCTGCCGACCGCCGAGAAGCAGGCTCCGCC
>JAHFDQ010000261.1 GCA_023248915.1 Archangiaceae bacterium
GTCGGGGGTGAGGGCGCCGGAGGAGGCCGTGAGGGTGTAGCCCGTGCCCACCTTGTCGATGGCGAGGTTGGAGAAGGTGGCAATGCCGGCGACGGCGCTCTTCGGGTTGGTGCCGGAGAGGACGCCGGTGCCTGGAGGGTTGGTGCCTATCGCGAGGGTAATGCTGGCGGAAGACGACGTCACCGTGTTGCCCAGCGAGTCCTGCACCGTCACCTGGACGGCGGGGGTAATGGATGCGCCGGCGCCGGTGTTGGACGGCTGGACAGTGAATTTCAACTGCGAGGCGGCGCCAGCCGTAATGTTGAAGTTGGCGCTGGTGGCGGCGGTGAGGGCGCCCGAGGTGGCGCTGAGGCTGTATGCGAGGGCGGCCTTGTTGAGGGAAATGTTGGAGAAGGTGGCGATGCCGGACACGGCGGACTTCGGGTTGGTGCCGGAGAGGGTGCTGCCGCCCGGGTTAGCGCTGAAACCGAGGGTGATGCTGGCGCTGGACGACGTCACTGTGTTGCCGCCGGCGTCCTGCACCGCTACCTGAATGGCGGGGGCTACGGACGCGCCGGCAACGGTGTTGGACGGCTGGACGGTGAAGCCCAGCTTGGAGGCTGGCCCCAGGGTGATGTTGAACGTGTTGGTGGTGGCGTTGGTGGTGCCGGCGGAGGAAGCGACGAGCGTGTAGCCGGTGCCAATCTTGTCGATGGAGATGCCGGGGAATGTCGCGATCCCGGCGACAGCGCTGACCGTAGTCGTCCCCGAAAGCGTGCCGGTCCCGGGAGGATTGGTGCCGATGGCGAGCGTCACCGAAGCCGTCGAGGTGGTTACGGTGTTGCCCTGGGCGTCCTTTAGGGCCACCTGCACCGAGGGCGAAATCGACGCGGCGGCCACCGTGTTCGTCGGCTGCGTCACGATGGAGAGCTGCGTCGGCGGCCCGAAGATCGAGAAGTTGACGCCCGTGATGTCGGCGGCGACCACCGTCACGGTTCGGCTCGCCGGCGAGAACGTGTACCCCGCCTTGCTGGGGGTGATGGTGTACGTCCCGGCGATGGTGCCTGTGAAGATGAAGTTGCCGGAAGCGTCGGCGCTCACCGACCCCGAACCGGCGCCGCTCAGGGTGAGCGTCGTGCCAGTGCCGATGACGCTCGGGGAGACGTTCCCGAGAATATTCGGAGGCGTCAGCACTTCGACGATCGCGAGGTTGAACTGATCGGCAGTCGGCGCGGTGTCGTTGATCGTCACCGACGTGCCGGAATTGGGAGTCACGGCGTTCTGTCGCTGGACCCAGCAGGTGTCGCCCGACGACGACAGGGTCTGGTGGATCATCGTCTGGGTGGGCCCCACGGTACGCGCGATATCCCAGTCCCAGTCGTGCCCGACCCCGAGGACCCACGAACCCGCGCGGGTCGTGGTCAGGGAAGCCGTCGGAGCTCCCCCAGGCGAGCTCGCGGAAACGTTGGCCCCTATTGCTCCTGCGCCGTTCGTGCCGGTTCGGTCGACCCCGGAGAAGGTCACCACCGTCACGTTGAAGCACAGTGCAACTCCCATCGTTGCCGTCACGTTCACATTGGAGAGGGTGCTGGCGGCGAAGGCACGCCAGATTTCGGCGTCGCCGTACTCCGCGTTGGCTCGTCGAATTCGAACCCAGGTCAGCCCCGCCCCGGTCACGCTCGAAACCGTCACCTGGGTCGGTGGATTGGTGCTGCCGTCGTTGTCCGCGGAAATGAAGGCCAGCAAGAGCTCGTTGGCCGAGGTCGTCGTGAAGTTGCTGGTCGTGAGCGAGCTCGTCGAACAGGCCGCGTTGCTGTCGCCCCACGCGGTCTTGTCGATCGCCAGGGCCGCCCACGCCTGACCCGCGACCAGAGACAGCGCAACCGTTAACGTTAGCCGCACCGTGCGCTCCCTTTGGGATTGGCTCGACGATCGAGGTCCGGCCGACACGCAATGGTACCGCCTGGCGATGCCTACTCTCAACGATTCATGAGCGACGCCGGTGTGCGCCGGCCACACTCTTCCGCACGTTCGCACACCTGCCCAACTGGCTCGCTCCAGCTGACGCAAGTCAGGTAGCTTCGGCCAATGGAAAAGTCCGAGCTCGCGTCCCGCTTCAATCCCCAGGTGGCGGACGCCCTGCGCGAGTACACTCGCAGTTCGCCCTTCGCCGGCCAGCTCGGAATCGAGATTGTCTCCTCGTCACCGGGCCGGCTCACCTGCCAGCTCATTGTCGAGGAACGGCACCACTCAGGTGTGGGCGCGGTGCACGGCGGCGTCATCGTGTCGCTCATCGACCACGCCATGTCGCTCGCCGTTTACCCGCTGGTCGAGATCGGCAAGTGGGTCGCGACGCTCGAGTTCAAGGTCAGCTACCTCGAGGCGGTGCGCGAGGGGACGATGGTCGCCGAGGCCGAGGTGCTGTCCCTGAAGAAGCGGGTCGGCACGGTGCGGGTCGAGGTCAAGAACGGAGACGCCCTGGCCGCCACGGCGATCGGGACCGTCTACATTCGCGAGAAGCCGAGCTGAACGAGTTGCGCCGGCCAGCCGGTGCGGGCGTCAGCGCTTCGGCCTGGATTCGGTGAGCGCCCAGGGATTCGTCGCGCCGCTTCCCGGCTCGGGAGGCGGAAGCGCCGCCAATTCGAGCATGCGGCGCGGGCCAGTCACCTCGGGCCAGGCTTGCTGGTTGGCCTTCTCGAGGCGCCGCAAGAGCCGCTGCACCTCGTCACCCGGTTCTCGGGAGGGGCCCGAGCGGCGCGCGCAGAAGTAGGTCCGGCAGCCGAAGGCCCGGTCGGCGTAGGCCGCGCAGCGCTTGCCGCTCTCGTCGAGGAAGGGGCAGCCCCCGTCGGGCCTCGGCGGCGGCACCGGGCCGCGCGCCAGCAGCAGGCGCCACTCGGAAGGCCACAGCCAGGGCTCGCGGTTTCGCGCGGTCAACTGGCAGCACTCTCCCGAGGCGAGGCAGGAGAAGGCGGAATAGGCCGCGCCGGCGAGGCGGTAGATGGCGCGGGTCTCGGCCAGCGCCGCGCGTTCGCTCGTCCTCTGAGGCTCCGGGCCGTCGTCCGCGTCAGGAGTTTCGCGGCGCATTTCCTACAGCGCCCGGAGGACGAAGCACTTCAGGTACCGGGTCTCGCGAAGCCCCAGGAGCACCGGGTGGTCGCGGCCCGCGCCGCGCTTCTCGACCACCTGCACCTTGCGCTTCGCGTCGGCGGCGGCCGAGTCGAGCATCTCTTCGAAGCGTTCATCGTTGACGTGGTACGTGCACGACGCCGTCACCAGGTAGCCGCCCGGGCGCAGCAACTGCATCGCCCGCAGGTTGATTTCCTTGTACCCGCGCAGCGCCGCCGGGACCGCGTCCTTGTTCTTCGCGAACGACGGCGGGTCGAGCACGATGGTGTCGAAGCGCCGCCCCTCGTCCACCGCGTCGCGGAGGAAGTCGAAGGCGTTGGCCGCGACGACGTCGACGTTGCCGAGTTGGTTGGCCTGGGCGTTGGCGCGCAGCTGCGCGGCGGCGGGCTCGGAGATCTCGACCGCGGTGACCTTGCTCGAGCGCGTGGCCAACTGGAGTGAGAAACCGCCGACGTAGGCGAAGCAGTCGAGCGCTTCACCCGTGGCGTACCCGGCGCTCATCACGTGGTTCTCGCGCTGGTCGAGGAACGCGCCGGTCTTCTGGCCGCCGAGCAGGTCGGCCCTCATCATCACCAGCCCTTCCGCGTAGCTGACGGTCTCGGGCACCTGGCCGCGCAGCACGCCCTTCTCGGGGGCCAGCCCTTCCAGCGCGCGGACTCCGACGTCCGACCGGTTCACCAGCCCCTTGCAGCCGAAGTGCTCGACCAGCAGGTCGGCGAGCATTTCCTTCCGCTCTTCGGTGCCCTTCACCAGGAACTGAGCCGACAGGTAGTCGCCGTAGCGGTCGACCACCAGCCCCGGCAAGAGGTCGGCCTCACCGTGGATGACCCGATAGGTGGTTTCTCCGGGCAGCGCCCGCCGGCGCAGGGCGTCGGCGGCGGCGATGCGCGCCTGGAAGAAGGCTCGGTCCACCGGGACGTCGTCGAAGGTCAGCCAGCGGAGCGAGATCTTCGATTCCTTCGAGTAGAGCGCCTGGCCCATGAACCAGCCGCGCCCGTCCAGCACGCGGACCACCTCGCCGCCCTTCAGGTCGGGTTCGCCCTCGACGTCCGAGCGGTAAATCCACGGGTGGCCATGCTGCCAGCGGTCGGTGCCTTTCCGCGTCAGGCGGACCTCGGGGGCGCTCCCTTGCGGTGAGGGCCGGCGCGCCGCGGGCGAACCGGCGCGAGCGTGTCTTTGGGGCTTCAGAACGGCACCACTTCGGCGACTACCACCTGGCCGTGCTCGTCCCGAACCCGGCAAGCCGCGATGGCCGGGTCGTGCTCGAAGAAGAGAATCGACCCGTCCTCGACCGCCTGGGCGAGCACCATCTTCTTCTCTTCGATGGTGGTGAGCGGGTACAGGTCGTACGCCATCGTCCAGGGCACGCGCAGGTGCGAGCTGGTGGGCACCAGGTCGCCGCAGAAGACCAGCGACTGGTCGCCGTCCTCGACTCGCACCAATTGCAGGCCCACGGTGTGCCCTTCCGAGACGAACAGCTCGATTCCCGCGTACAGCTCGGTGGCCCCCTCGAGCAGGTGCAGCCTGCCCGAGCGCTCGAGCAGCTCGTAGTTCTCTTTGCGGAACGAGCCCGCGTCCTTCTCTGAAGGTTGGTGCGCCCACTTCCACGCCCGGCGCTGCACGTGGTGGGTGGCGTTGGGGAAGGACAGCACCAGCTCTCCGCCCTCCAGGCGGGTGGTGCCGCCGGCGTGGTCGAAGTGCAGGTGGGTGAGCACCACGTCGGTGATGTCGCCGCGCCCGATTCCGACGCGGGCCAGCTCGCGGTCGAGGTCGAAGCGCGACTTGTCGATGCCGTACATCTCGCGGTGCTTGCCGTCCCAGACGTCGCCCATGCCGTCGTCCACCAGAACCTTGCGCTGGCCGTCGTCGATGAGCAGGCAGCGCGCAGCCAGGACGATGCGGTTGCGCTCGTCGGGCGGCTGGCGCCGTTCCCAGAGCGGCTTCGGCACCACCCCGAACATGGCCCCGCCGTCGAGGGCGAAGAGGCCGTCGCGTACCTCGTGGAGCGTGAACCGGCCCAGGGACAGGGACATGGCAGGGCTCGGCATAACCCGAACCGGCCGTTCGCACACCTCCCGTTCGATTTCGACCGTCCGGCCGGTCACGGCCCGTGCGCCCGGCGGTGTATGAAGTGGGCGTGCGCTACGAGCTACTGCTTCAGGCCGCCGAACCGGGTTCGCCTTACGACGTCGCGAAGGTGGACGCGGCGCTTTTGGCCCGGGGCGTGGCCGGGGCGCCCTCGGCGCGCCGGTGGGCGTTGAAGCACGGCGAGGTCGAGGTCGGTCAGGTGGTCGAGGGCGGGCGAACGGTGGCGACCGAGCTCAAGGTGCCGCTGTCCGACCGGCTCGACCTCGTTCGCGAGCTGGTGGTTGCGGCGTCGGCACTCGCCGGCGAGGTTGGGGTGATGCTGTGCGACCCGCAGTTGGCGAGGGCGGTGGCCGCGCGCGACGAGGGGCTGGTCGCGGACCAGTTCCTGCGCACCGCCAAGTACGCCGGCGAGATGATGGGCGTGTCCGAGGCGGTGGCGGCCAGCTACTCGACCGAGGACGTCGGGGCGCTGAAGCCCGGCACCAAGGTGCTGCTCGGCCTCATCGCCGTCCTGGTCGTGATGTACCTGGTGGTGGACCGGCTGTTGCCTTAGGGGGTGCGGGGCCGGCTACCCGTCGCGCTCGAGCCGCCAGCAGCGGTGAACGCCGCGGTGGTGGAAGTCTTCGGGAATCGAGCGCGGCGTCAGCTCGACGCCCGTCCAGCCCTCGAGCGCGCCTTCGTCGAGCTGGAAGCCCTGGAAGTTGGTCGAGAAGTACAGCACGCCGTGGCGAGCCACCCGTGCGCGGACGTCGGCCAGGAGCTGCCGGTGGTCGCGCTGGACGTTGAAGCTGCCGTCCATCTTCTTCGACGTCGAGAACGAAGGCGGGTCGGCGACGACCAGGTCGAAGGCGTCGTGCTGCGCGGGCAGCCAGCGCACCACGTCGGCGCGGACCACCCGGTGGCGCGGCGGGCCGAAGCCGTTCAGCGCGAGGTTGGCCTCGGCCCACTCGCAATAGGTGTTCGACAGGTCGACGGTGACGGTCGAGGCCGCGCCTCCCGCGGCCGCGTAGACGCTGAACGAGCCGGTGTACCCGAAGAGGTTCAGCATTCGCTTCCCGGCGGCCTCGGCGCGCACCCGGGCGCGGGTGCCGCGGTGGTCGAGGAAGAGGCCGGTGTCGAGGTAGTCGCCGAGGTTGACCCAGAGCTTCAGCCCCTGCTCCTCGACGGTGAAGCGCCCGTGGCCCGAGCCTTCGCGCCCGTACTGCTCGCGCCCCCAGGGCTTCGGGGTGTGCGTCTTGGTGAACACGCGTCCGGCAGGCACCTCGAGCACTTCGGAGACCGCTTCCAGCACCGCGGCCCTGACCTCGGGTTCGTCGCGGCCGTGGCGCGGGTACTCGACGACGTGCACCCGGCCGTCGTACCAGTCGATGGCGAAGGGGAAGTCTGGCAGGTCGCGGTCGTAGACGCGGAACGCGGTCAGCCCCGAGCGGGCCGCCCAGCGCCGGCGGTGGCGGATGTTCTTCCGGAGCCGGTTCGCGAACTCGACCGCCCGGGGCGCCCCTTCGGCCAGGTCAGCGCTCCTCGACGAGCCGGTGGAGGCGGGTGTTGCGGTTCACGCGAGACATGGCGGCCCTCCGAGTCGAGGCGCGCAGCATGCTCCCGGAGATCGCGTCGCCGCAAGCACGGCGAGCGGGCTGCCAGACGCCCGTCGAGGCGGTCGGTTCGCCGCGCCGCGGTCGCGCCGAGGACCTGGCGCGAGCCGCGGCCCGGCCGCGGGCAGTTACTTGCCCTTCAGGCCGCGCATGAACTTCACCATGCCCTTGACCTCTTCGGCCTTCAGCTTGTCCTTGAAGGCGGGCATCTTCTTTTCTTTCACGCCCTCGGTGATGCCCTTCTCGAGCTGGTCGTCGGTCATCGCGTCCTGCACCTTGGCGTCGGTGTAGTCGCGGACCTGCATCTTCTCGCCCATCTTGGTCTTCCCCTTGCCGTCCTTGCCGTGACACGAGGCGCACTTCTTGTCCCAGCTCTCAGCGTCGTCCGCGAGAGCCAGGGCTGGGACGACCACCCACAACGCTACGATTGCCGCCAGTATGCGCTTCATGTGCTTTGACTCCTGTTGGTTGGACCGGCCAGGGTGGCCGACGCCCTCGGGCAGAGAGGCGTCTACCCAGAATCGCGACGGTGGGCATTCGCCGCGATTCAGGCCTGGGGGCCTTGCGTGCACTGGTCAACGAACGGTTCGTCGCTCGATCAAGCCGCGCTTTTGTGTACTGTCGGGCACATGCGCTTCGACACCCTCGCCATTCATGCTGGCCAAGAGCCCGACCCCACCACCGGCGCCATCATGACGCCGGTCTACCTCACCTCGACCTACGTGCAGGCCGGGCCGGGCGAGCACAAGGGCTTCGAGTACTCGAGGACAAAGAACCCGACCCGCTCGGCGCTCGAAGCCTGTCTGGCCGCCCTCGAGGGAGCCAAGTTCGGCGCCGCGTTCTCGTCGGGCTGCGCGGCGTCGGACGCGATGATGCACCTGTTCGACGCCGGAGATCACATCGTCTGCTCGGACGACGTGTACGGCGGCACCTTCCGGTTGTTCGACAAGGTGTTCCGGCGCCAGGGGCTGTCGTTCTCGTTCGTCGACCTGACCGAGCCGGCCAACCTCGAGGCCGCGCTGACCCCCCGGACGAGGGCGGTGTGGGTCGAGACGCCCACCAACCCGATGTTGAAGCTCATCGACTTGGCCCGCGTGGCCGAGATCGCCCGGAAGCACAGGCTGGTGAGCTTCTGCGACAACACGTTCATGACGCCGTACTTCCAGCGGCCGCTCGAGCTGGGCATCGACGTGGTGGTGCACTCGACGACCAAGTACTTGAACGGTCACTCAGACTGCGTCGGGGGCTTCGCCTGCACCTCGAACAAGGACCTCGCCGACCGCATCTACTTCATCCAGAACGCGGTGGGCGGCGTGGCGTCGCCGATGGACAGCTTCCTGGTGCTGCGAGGCGTGAAGACGCTGCCGGTGCGCATGCGGCGGCACGCCGAGAACGCCGCGAAGGTGGCCGACTTCCTGGT